>PWNZ01000099.1 GCA_003564135.1 Candidatus Cloacimonadota bacterium | reverse complement strand
TTAAAATAGTTACCAGTGATTATGGGACGCCGGCTTCAGCCGGTAATGATTTAAGTCATCATCTTAGATATCAAAGTCTTCGTCATGAGTGTTTAGTCTTGGTTTAGCTTTTCACCGCATTTAATACAAAAAATTGAGCCTTCAGGTACTTCATTATTACATTGCGGGCATACATTTGCAGGTGTTTCCTCAGGCGTGGCAGTATCTTCTTTCTCCTGATCTTTTTTTTGCTGATAACCCAATTTATCCGCCTTTTGGTAATAGAGTTGTGCCTCTTCGGGGTCTGCCTCTTCTAATATTGTAGCAACTGTGTAACAAACTTTTCCATTATTTGGCTCTTTTCGGAGGTAAAGGTAGTAATACTCCAATGCTTTTTCTTTATTTCCTTTGCTTAAATAGCTGTTCGCCATCTCTAAGTAGAGCGATTCATGTTTTATTGGTTCATTATCAGATGAGAATAGTGAGGTCAACCTCTGCTTGTCTTTCTTAAAAGATTTCATGAAGATTAGGGCATAGATAACTAATATCACTATCAGCGACAGGAAAACAAGAGGTATGATCAGAGTAGCATCCATTATTTAACCACCTTACTTTTTTTATTTTGAATCGAGTTCGGAAAATGTCACAAGTGTATAAACTGTCAAGCAGATTCACTAAACCGTGGCAAAACTGATATCTGATTGCACATTATGGTTTTCTGTTGACAGTTAAAGCTCTGTTGTTTTTTTGTACATCAAGTGCATCCGTAGCTCAGATGGTAGAGCAGCTGACTCTTAATCAGCGGGTCTAGGGTTCGAATCCCTACGGATGTACCATTTTTTTTATGAATAAAAATGAAAGGAGAAGATCGCAATAGAACTAATAAAGGAAGTTTTATTGTTTGTGTTAAATTTTATCATTGGATGATCAGAGAATAAGATGATAGGGCCTGATTCTAATCCGGAGGATTACTTGTTTCAGGGGATATCCTTGCTAGACATTGGTCAAGGAGAGCTTAATCTTGCAGTAAATGACATTGATGGAAACATGGATTTTTTGGTTTCAACGAAGACAAAGTCATTAAAGCTATAGTCAGAGATAATCATACCAATTTATCTTGTAATTGGAACGCTAACTGTTATCGTTTTCCAACTGAGATGGAGCGGGAGTTTGCAGCCAGAGGAGGTGTACCTACCCAGAATACGGGTACATTCAATGCTCGTTGGGCAGGAACTAATGTAGAAGCTGATCTCGGTGATTATGCTTGGTTTTTCAGGAATTCCGGAGATGAGTGGTTCGATGGGAATTGGAATAGGGGTGAGATTAGGGCAAACAATTGTCGTACCCATCCTGAAGGCACTAATGAGTTGAGGCTTTATGATATTTTCAGCAATGTTTGTAATTGGGTATGTGATATATATGGGATAATTATCCGATCGGAGTTCATAACAACACTACAGAACCAACACCGGTACCACCCGTCTGGGGCGGCAACTGGAACTTCAATGCGACTCTCTGGCGTGTTTCCCATCGTAGCAGCAGCATCGCAGCTACGGGTCGCTACAGCGGCCTTGGCTTTCGCGTTTCCAGGAGAATTCCCCAACCTTTTGCCCCGGTAAAATAGAACAGTGAAATAGAAAGAAATAATTTCACAAGGTGAACCTTTTTAAAAAACGGTAAGCGAGCAACCCAATGTTCAAGAAAGACTATGAAAGGTAAGAAGCTGATTGTACAACAGACCGCCGGACTGTTACTCTTAACGTCCGGATCGCGTTATATTGCAGGGGCAAATATTATTCGCTCCTACCTAAAGGAAATTATGTATAATCTTTGGTGGCTATACCCCGATCCATAACAATCGAAGGCACAGCCGGCTTATCGAGCAAATCATCATAACTGCCGTATATCTCAAACAATATCTCTTTTAAGGTATCGGGATCTGACTGATTGCCTTTGTAAATCCTGCTCAATACCGGAAAACCATCCTGATCTACTACTAAAACAAAGTAACAAGTGGACATTCATCCCTTTACCGGTTTTAATATATAATCTTTTACCTTAAAAGAATGCTCTGCAATGCTATAATTATTCTATCTACAGCCATTTCTTTTTTTTGAAAAAGAGTATCATACCAATAGAGATAGTAAGCATAACTACTAAAATAATGGGATAGCTCCATCGCCATTCCAATTCAGGCATAAAGAGAAAGTTCATCCCATAAACACCGGCAATAAAGGTCAAAGGGATAAATATTGTCGAGATAATTGTTAGGACTTTCATTACGGAACTCATGTTATTGTTAATAGTTGTTAGATAAATATCAACTAATCCGTTAACGATGTCCCGCATGCTTTCGTTCGTGTCCAATACCTGTATTGTGTGGTCATATAAATCTCTGATAAACACCTTTGTATTGCTATGAATAACAAACTCATCTGTTCGCTCCATCGAAGAAACGACCTCCCGCAAAGGCCAAACACTCTTTCTCAATAAGACGACATTTCGTTTTAAAGCATAAAGTTGTACCATCACCTGTTGATTGGGGTTATTGAGGATGGACGCTTCAAGCTCGTCAATATTATCTCCCATCTGCTCAATTATTAGAAAATAGTTATCTATCACAGCATCCATCAGAGCATAAGCTAAAAAATCTACTTCATTCTTTCTGATACGTGTCCCGGCAGTCTTTATTCTTTCTCTAACACCGTCAAAAACATCTCCCTTAAACTCTTGAAAAGTAATCAACGTATTTTCTGTTAAAATTATACTTAACTGCTCTGATTTAATAGTCCTCTTGTCCTTATCATAATATAGCATCTTTAATACTATGTAAGTATAACTGTCATAAGACTCCAGCTTGGCTCTTTGTTCGGTGTTAAGGATGTCTTCTTGAGTAAGAACATGCAGCTTGAAATAGTCTCCGATATTCTTGATCAGTTGAACATCACTTAAGCCGGTGATATTGATCCAGTTATATTTATCTTTTGTTGTTGAAAAATGAGCTTCATTAAAATCTGACATTTCCTGTGTCTTAGAAGCTTCTTTATCATAGCTGATATGAGTGATGTGAGGGGGCTCAGCTACAACTTTTCCGACATATACCATGGAGCCCGGGGGAAGTCCGGCCTTTTGAGATCTTCTGTTTTTCATTATTCACCTCTTAGTAATAAGTTGTTCGAACTAATACTCATAAAATTTATTATTTAATTTAAAACATTAGAAGCTTAAAGCTGCTCTTTTAATATGTTAATAGACTCAATAAAGTTACATATAATTTAACTTAGTAATAATATTAATTATTGAAATTATATTATCTAATATTTATATAATACTTCATATAATGTCTTTCTACAGATACGAAACAGATTTCCACTCAGCCAGCTATCTTGTAATGACGCAACCACAATCTTTACTTGTACATTCTCATTAGTCACTATATGTTTTTCATAAGGATGTTACCGGTTTATTTGTCAATATAATTCCGTAATTTTCATATTTCTTTGATCATGCAAGCTTCATTTCTGTTTTTGTTATAAGCATTTTATGCTGCTACCTGACAACACAGAGGGGTGAATAAGAGGATGATTGAAAACGTCTAACCATACATGGGAAAATCAGTAAATAGCTATAATGGTGCCATTCTACCTGTTCGCGAGAATAATAACTTGAACCCTAGGTCGGCTAGAAGGGTATGTTACATGACTATAGTAGCATAGGCTTTAGCTGGTTCTCGAGACTTTAGTCTCGTATTTCTAATAACCATGCCTGATTTCTATCCTGATTATCTTATCAAACACATGTTAGTCAGCGAACTAGTAAATCGCCTACCGGCAAGCTGAATTTAGTATCTTAATGAAAAAACAAACCAACTGCAAAGGCTTTAGCATTAGCCTGGTACGCTGTCTTCAGCCGGTCGGTCCGTTGGTTTTAACCGGTAATTAACCTTTATCCTCCCAACAAACCATAAAGTAAGCCAGGTAATAGTAAGTAATTAGACAGCAGAAATTTTTATAAGGTTTAAGGTATATAGATATTAATCTAATTGCCGCCTCACCCATTGTAATAGAAAAGAAGATCATACGTGTTGAAAAGTCAGTGATCAGGCTGCCACAGAAAAGTATTAGCAGGTTAGGCAGCGCCTGTCCATTTTATAGTAGCTTTAGTTGATATCAATAACGATAAAGACCGGTTATACCAAGAGGTGGATAAGCCGGTCTTCACCTAAAGGGCAAACATTATTCGAAAATATTTACGCCAACTTTTGCGGACTACTGTCGGTGTCATCGTCAATCAATAGAATAAATGATTTACGGTACCTTTAGAGCAGCAGTTTTTCAAAGGTTATCCAATCTCTTTTTTCAGTTCGATGATGAAGTTAATTGTGGTGGGGTTCATTTGCTGCATTATTGCTAAATAGAAGCTGATCATATCGCCGAGGTATATTAAGGAGAAGACTTTTTCCAATTGGCTATGACCTTCACCGTAGAAGTCTAGGTAGTTAATATTTTCTTTATCCATCAGAGATTTGAAAAAATCAATCCGTTTTTGATAGTTTCTATCTTCTTGCAGGTTTCCGATGAACAGCGGTATAAAGTTATTATTGAGTGGTGAGTTTTCCCACGCTTCTATTTCATTATGGTTCATTTCCGGGAAAGTATGGGTGAAGGCCGGATATTTTGAGTTCTCATTAATCTGACACTTCCAGCGATAGGAAACCGGGTATAGTGTTGGATTGGCTGAGTATATCAGAGGTATTTTACCGTCGATTGCTTGTGCTGCTTGTTTGGCGATATTCTTATCTGTAGCGACACCTTTTGATACTGCACCGGCTTTCAACATTAATGAGGCGACAGTTTGTTCTACTTGCTCTTTTTGAGAGTCGATAATAGCGAATTTTTCTAAGATGATTACTAATGAGAAAAAGAGGTATCCGATAGCTGATCTGGGAGGGTATCCTTGCGGCAGGCCTAATTTGAGGTATTGTTCGCCTATCAACGAGCCGACAATACCGCCACTGGTCACAGCTGCGAGATAATCGGTCTGCTTCAAAGCTTGTTCGAGGCAGCTAACGGTTTCTTCAGTGTTGCCGGAGTACGAACAAGCGATAAAAAGATCGTTTTTGTTGATCACGGGGATCTGATAGTCTTTGAAAACTTGAATAGGGACGATATGAGAAAATAATGCCTGTAAAATATCGCCGGATATTGCCGAGCCACCCATACCGGCAACTATAATCCGACTGATAGGCTTCTTACGGCCGGCTTCCAAGAGACAGTTAAAATTTTCCGGTTGATGGATTTCCGGTTCATTATAAGCCTTCATGATTTGTTCAGGCAGGTGAATAATCTTGTGATACATATCTTCAGTATCTAACTTTTCAATTAAAGAATTATCATCGAGGTTGATGTTTTTTGTCATGATGCTTTCTCCTTGTGTTTATTTGATTGAAAATCGGTTTTTGAGTATTCGGTACATATGTTAAATAATCTCGATAATGGCAGTATTTATTATCGGCGGGCAAACTAGTGTTGGTTTAGATTAGGCTTGCTTTTATAGGCATAAAACCGCTCAAGAACTGAAGCATTTGCCGACAACATCTTGAAGGGTATGTAACGCTGCTGTAGCATACGCTTAATCCTGTTTGTACCCGAGACTTTAGTCTTGTTTTTTAAAGGCATTATTTTTCATATTTTTTCTGACTGTTTCTTTGGCTTCGTCATAACGGGTGTCTAATATCTTCTTTTTTACGGCCAAGACGCTGGCCGGATTAAGGCTTAGTGAGTCGATATCAGATCCTAATAAAAGAGGTATAAAGTCTGGATCGGAGGCAATTTCACCACATATTGATACCGGTCTATTAAACCTGTGGGCATTGGCGACAGTGATATTAATCATCTTTAAGATGGCTGGATGATAGGGATTGTAATAGCGCTCGACATCTTTATTTATACGGTCGGCTGCCAGCGTATATTGAACTAGATCGTTAGTGCCGATACTAAAGAAGTCGCACATTTTTGCTAATTCTGCAATACAAAAGACAGCGGCCGGTATTTCAATCATAGCTCCAATTTTAATATTGGGATTGTGTTCGGTTTTATTCTGCTTGAGTTCTTCTTTGCAGATCTCGATAATCTTAATTGATTCGCTGACTTCATCAGGTGAGCTAATCATAGGGAACATAACCATAATATTCCCATGAATATTAGCTCTGAGTAATGCTTTGATTTGAGTCTTAAAGATTTGAGGTTTTTTTAATGAAAGTCTGATACCTCGGCATCCTAAGAAGGGGTTATTTTCCTGTTTATGTTTGGTTGTGCCGGCGATCTTATCACCACCTAAGTCGTAAGTTCTTATAATCACCGGTTTATCCTTCATTTTTTCAGCAATATTTCGATAAACCTGGAACTGTTCTTCTTCCTGAGGTAGGTCATCACGGTCGATAAACAGGTATTCGGTTCTGAATAATCCTATTCCGTCCGCTTTTTTTCTAATAACAGTATCTACTTCCTGTTCTATTTCTATGTTGCAATACAAAGGGATCTTTTTCCCATCGGCGGTTCGTGCGGGAATATTAATAGTCTTTTCCAACTCGGCATTTTGCCGGCTTTCTTCTTCTAAGATAGAGCGGTACTTTTTTAAGGTAGCTTTATCGTAGTTTATCACGACCTCACCGGTATGACCGTTTAACAACAATTCATCTCCGGTCTGAATTTCATTAAACAAGTTTTCCAAACCTACTACAACCGGCAGCCCTAGAGCGCGGGAGATTATGGCAGTATGAGATGTCTTGCTTCCTTTTGCCAGGCAAAAACCTTTAGCGATTCCCTGATAGTGTTTAGCGACTTGAGAAGGTGATATATCATCTAAGACGTAGATGTAATCTCCTTCTTTGTTATTGTTAAAGACTTCGTCTTCGGAATGGTTGTCATTACCGTTAAGGTGGTCTATTACTCTGGCGATAACGTCTTCATACTCGGAAAACCTTTCCGATAAGTACTTATTAGTCATCTTGGCGAAGGATTCGGTAATTTCTTGCAGGTATAGTTTAAGTGCATATTGGGCAGTATAATTGCTCTCATTGATCATCTTGATAACTTTCTCTTCCAGTAATGGGTCTTTGAGGATCAATATATATGAAGAGATCAGCTCTTTTTCTTTTTCATTATGCAGGTAGTTATCTATTATGTCTTGTATTTCTTTTAACTCTTTTGATATAGCTTGGTTAAACCTTTCAATTTCAGCCTTAACTTGATCAGGATTGATTTTTTTCTTCTTAACTTTTATCTTTTCTTTACGATAAACGATATCCCTGCCTATCGCTATACCTTCTGATACGGGGATTCCTTTAATAGTTTTCATAATCTGGTTTCTTTGCTGAGGTTCTATGATTAGTCTTCTCCGAATTTTGATTCAAATAATTCTTCTATTTCGTTAATTAAATAATCTTCATCGACACCATTAGCTACTAGCTGCAATTCTGATCCGAATTCAGCAGCAAGCATCATCACGCCCATAATACTTTTACCGTTGACCTCGATATTGTCTTTTTTGATGATCAAATCAGACCTATATCGGGAAGCTGTTTTTACTAACAAGGCACATGGGCGTGCATGTAGCCCCAATCGATTTTTGACAATGATTTTCTTTTTGGTCATATTTATGATTCCTTACAGTTTTGAGATACTATTTTCTCGTGTCTTTTTCTGGATGATATCTTGCAGTTTCCTTTGATATACTTCGGCAGCCTCGTAGCCATAGTTTTTTAAAATGTGATTGAGTGCAACCACTTCTACGATGACTGATATGTTCTTACCTGGTGAGACCGGAAGATAGACTATGGGCAGGTTTACCCCTAACATGTCGACGTAGTTGTTAGTCAGTCCGATTCTCTCATAATCTATATTATCCTGCCATAAGAGAAGCTCAACTTGCGTGTCTATGACAGTTTTTTGCCTTACCGCATGAATGCCATACATTCTTTCAACATCAATAACTCCTACACCTCTGATCTCCATAAAATAACCGATATCGTTAACTGACGAACCAATCAGTTTATCGCCGGTCAGAGTGACTCTGACAATATCATCTGTTACCATACGATGACCTCTTTCAAGCAGATCTAAAGCGCATTCACTTTTGCCGATACCACTTTTACCGGTGATTAAAATACCTATACCAAAGACTTCAACAAGTGTCCCGTGCAGAGACTTTTGCGGTGCGAAATAGTCTCGGAGATAACGGGTTAAGCCGCTGATTAGATGGTCGGTCGATAGCCTGCTGGAGATGATAGCAATATTCATTTCATTAGCTAAATACTCCATCTGTTGCGGCACGGAAAGACCCTTAGTTACAATAAATAAAGGTATACTGAACTCAAACATCTCTCTGATTCGGTCGTATAGTAATTCGGGAGAAAGTGTTTGCATATAGGTTATTTCAGTTTCACCAAGGACTTGGATCCTCTTGTAGGTATAATGCTCTAAATAACCGGCTAAAGCTAACCCAGGCCGATGAATATACCCTTCTTGTATGCTATTATTTAATGTTTTAGGATCGGTGATCACCGATAGAGCAAAATCCTTGTTCATGCTCTCAAAGAAGTCTTTCACATGTAATATCTTCATATTTGACCTCTAACAGAAGTATTTTTGGTAATTACAGAAGATTAATAACGAGTAACGGGGCGGTAACCCCGTTACCCGGATAATAATTAGTTGCATAAGATGTCTTGTCACCTACGTAGCTGCTTTACTTTTAGGGCTCAATAAGCTTAAACAGGTCACCTTTTTTTACTAACACGTTAACTCTATCAGTCTCCAGGTTTTTGAAGATCATATAGGGTGTTTTTTTACTATCAAGCGAATCTATAGCATCAGAGACCGACATTGGCTCTGCCTGAACCCGTTTGGTCTTGATCATTCTTTTCCTTTCGGGCTCGAGGGCTCTTTCGAAAGTGTTGTCATAGAAAAAATCGGGGTTTTTCCTTATACTCTTTTTTTGATGGTCGGTTACTTTATCTTTGAGTTTTTTTAGCTGTACCTCCATCTTTTCGATAGCTGATTCTACCGCAATGTACATATCCATCTCTTCGCTTTCACTTTGCAGATTGAACTTGGAAGCATGAAGATTTAACTCAACATGGTTCCTCATGTTCTCTAAAGTAAGTATCACATGGATCGAGATAATATGATCAAAATACCTACTGAGCTTTTCACAAGATTGCTCAATGTAGTCACGAATAGCATTTGTAAGGTCGAAGTGTCTTGCAGTAATGGTTATTTGCATAATAAACCCCCTGTTATGGTTGATATTAATGATCCGAATCTACAGGTAACTACCTGTTCGGCCGAACTTTGTTTGTTCACTATTTTCATTTCTGTTTGTTTAAGTAGCAATTCTATCAGCGGAGAAGTATGTTAAATGTCTCCACCAGGGTTCAGGCTTCTGCTGAAGCGTATTTTTTGGCATAAGAAGCTTTGTAGGAACTTCTGACATAAGGTCCGGAAACACAAGTCAGGAAGCCTTTTTCCAAAGCTTTTTCACGGTACTCATCGAATACATCGGGGTGGACGTATTGTTTGACCGGATAATGCCGGATTGAAGGTGCTAGATATTGGCCTATCGTCAGGATATCAACATTAGCATCTCGCAAATCATCCATAAGAGAGAAGATCTCAGTCTTGCTCTCTCCTAACCCTACCATGAACCCACTTTTTGTTAATAATTTATCACCTCCTTTTTTAGCATGAGATAATACTTTCAGGCTTCTCTCGTAAGATGCCTGAGGACGCAATTGAGGATAAAACCGATCGATGGTTTCCATGTTATGATTGAAAACATCCGGGCCGGCATCAATAATCATCTTAATTTGCTTTAACTCACCTTGAAAATCTGAAGTTAGCACCTCAATCATTGTTTGTTTGCTGCATTTGTCTCTTATTGCTTGAATAATATTTACTATATGCGCAGCACCGCCGTCGTCCAGATCATCTCGTGTTACCATGGTAACGACTATATAATCGAGATTAAGGGCTTTAGCGGCAGCAGCAATGTTTGCAGGCTCCTGATCGTCGGGCAGCTTTATCTCAAGCTTATCTTTGGGCACGGCACAAAAAGTGCATTCACGGGTACAGGCACTACCTAAGGCCATAAAGGTTGCTGTTCCTTCAGTATAACACTCGCCTTTGTTAGGACAATTTGCACCATCACATACAGTATTGAGGTGATATCTATCGATAGTCTTTTGAGTACTATAACTATTTTTATTAGCTGAAAGCTTTTTTTTAAGCCAATCGGGTTTTTTCATAGCTGCAATCTAACCTTGTTTCATAAAAGATGAGTTAGTTATCTACTATTTACAAGTTACTATAATTTCTGATTAGTCAAAGCTAAATCTTATGGATAGCAAGGTTATCTAAATCTTCTATCGCTTCCATAATAACTTCAGATACAGTTGGATGTGCATAAATGACTTGATGTAGATCATCTAAGGTCAATCCGGTATTAATGATTACACTGCCTACAGCTATCAATTCCGTAGCAGAGACTCCTAAAATATGCATGCCTATTATCTTGCGACTTCCTTTATCGGCTACAACTTTAATTTGACCGTCACTACTACCGGTAGCTAATGCTTTACCGTTGGCAATATAAAGGAACTTTCCCGTAAGCAGATCATACCCTTGTTCTTTTGCTTGATCTTCAGTTAAGCCTATAGAAGCAAGCTCAGGCTGAGTGAAAGTACATCGAGGTATATTGGCATACACTAAAGGTTTAACACTACGTGTCTGGTTATTGATTTTAGATTCGATAATATCCGCTACCATTAAACCTTGTTTAGAAGCTGTGTGAGCTAATAACAACTCCCCTGTCACATCGCCGATAGCGAAGATATTTTTCCGGGTTGTTTCCATGTAATCGTTGATCAATATTCTCTGCTTATTTTGTTCGATCTGCAAGTTAGATAGGTCTATGCTACATGCCGGAACTCTTCCCGTACTAACGAGAACTTGATCTGCTGTTATTGTTTTTCCTTTGTCGGTGCTCATTACTACCTTTCCATTTTCGACTTGCGCTGATTCGATTTTTGTTTTCACATGAACTTTAATTCCTCGCTTTTTGAAGCTAATCATTAATTTCCGAGCGATTTCTTTGTCTTCATAAGATAATAACGAGGGCAGCATCTCTACTATTTCAACTTTTACACCAAGGCTGGATAAAATAGAGGCAAATTCGCAACCTATAGTCCCTCCACCGACAATAGCAATCGACCGAGGTAGTTTTTCAAGTGAAAGTATATCTCTGGAAGACAGGAAGTATTTCCCATCGAGGGGTAAAAATGGTATTTCCATTGGCTTGGAACCGGTGGCGATAACGACGTACTCTGCATGAAAAATATTTTCCTTGTCGGTGGTAACTCTATAAATAGCATCATGAACTGAAATGGAGGTAACCATTTCCTCGATAATGGGAACATTTCTTTTGCTAAATATATGCTTGAGTCCGGTGGTTAATTTAGAAACTACTTCATCTTTACGTTTCATTATCCGGTCAAAATTTATTGATGAGCTCTCAATATCGATACCAAAATGCGAAAAATGTTTAACCTCCTCACATAAATCAGCGGACTTGACCATTGCCTTGGTAGGGATACAGCCCCAGTTAAGACATTCTCCGCCTATTTTTTCTTTCTCGAATAAAATTACATCAATTCCTTTTTGGTTAAGCCTGATAGCGGTTTCATAACCACCGGGACCGGCACCGATAACTGCTACCTTGTACAACTTCTGCATATCTTTATTCACTTTCCAACCTCCTTAATCTGCTATTCAGTAAACCCATACTTTCACGGTACTTGGCAATGACTCTACGGGATACATTGATATTAATTTTTTTTAACTTGTTGGCAATTTCCAGATCGGATATAGGGTTCTTCTTATCTTCTTCGGCTATCATACGGCGGATATGCCTTTCAACGTTTTGACGAGATACGTCCTCATATTCGGCTGTTTTACCTGCCGTTGAGGTAAAAAACTCTTTCAAGCAGAAAATACCAAAAGGAGTATCGACATACTTGTTTCTAACTACTCGAGAAACTGTCGACTCACAGATACCCAAATCATTGGCTATGACATTATAGGTCAATGGTTCCAGAATGCCGGTGTTTTTATAGAAAAACCCTTTCTGATGATGAATTATTGATTTAGTTACTCGGTGAATTGTACGGTTTCGCATATAGATCGATTTGATGACAAACTTGGCCGAGTTAATCTTGTCGCGGATAAAGTTAAGAGTCTCCTTGTCGTTGATAGCTCTTGATTGGAGCATAGAACGGTAATGTGAGCTAATCGTTAAACTGGGCAAGCTGCTGTCATTCACTATGACCTCATACTCATCGGCAATTTTCTTGATTATGACGTCCGGTATGACACACTCTGCATAATCGGCCAAGAAGTATAAACCCGGTTTGGGGTTGAGTAGTGATATATGATCTTTGATATGGTGGACTTTAGCCAAAGGTATTGATAGTTTAGAAGCTATTACTTTATAACGTCGATGGATCAAATCATCAAAACATTCACTTAAGAGCCTGACCATCAAGTCATACTCAAGGTTAGTATCGGGTATCTGAGCTAATAAGCACTCAGGAACAGTACGGGCTGTTATTCCTCTGGGGTTAATACTCATTAATGATTTATGAACTTTATTGATTTTCTGTAGAAGATAGGACTCCATAGAGCTATGCTTGCTCGTCTCTACTGGGTCGGCTTTCTTAAACTCATCGATTGCCTCTTCGGATAAGTATTCTCGACCCAAATCATCAATATTAACTTCCGGTCTTAAATAACCGAACTCATCAATGCTGTCGAGTAGATCTTTGGCAAAAAATAATTCTTCTTCCGTTAAGGGAAGCCTTTCCAGTTGAGTTAAGAAAAACTGCTTTCCTTTTGCTAATGCTTCATGTGCAGATTGGCCTGCATAAGAGTCAAAAGGATTATAGTCGTCATCACTTGATGAAGATCCCTTCCCAATCTTATTCAGTTCGTTCCAGGAATCGAGTATGTCGCTAAGCTCCTTAATTTCTTTGAGGTTTTCGGCAACTAAATCTATATCTTCATCTTCTTCTTTAGAATTTTCTGATGATTCTTCTGTGTTAGGAGCTTCTTTTTCTTCCTCATCTTCCAATTCCAAAATCGGGTTGAGTTCCAGTTCATTTCGGATTTTGGTTTCCATCTCGATGATCGGCAAAGTCAATATCTGCAGTGATTGCAGCATTTTAGGTTTCAAACTGAGTTCTTGAATCTGTTTTGGTGTTAAGGTTTGTTGAATTTTTGCCATCTGTTACCCCAGTCTAAAAAGAAAATTATTTTCCATGTTTACTTTTGATTATTCTCCATAAAAAAAGGTTTCAAAAATTTCTCTCCCAAATATAGCTCCCTTGCTTTGGGATTGTTTATCAGTTCTTCAGACGTTCCTGCTAGCAGGATTTGACCGTCAAATAATATATATGCTCTTTGAGTTATAGATAGTGTGTCAAGGACGTTGTGGTCTGTAATCAATATTCCTATATTCTTTTTTTGCAGCCTGATAATTATGTCCTGGATATCAGCAATCGCCAAGGGATCAACTCCAGCAAAAGGTTCATCCATCAGGAAAAATGATGGTGACGTGACCAAAGTGCGAGTTATTTCTAATTTTCTTCTTTCACCGCCTGACAAAGAATAAGCCTTTTGTTTAGCCAGTTTTGTCAGAGATAGTTCTTCGAGATGCTCTTCCAGTCTTCTTTTACGTTCTGCCTTGCTGATTTTGAGAGTTTCTAAGATGGCCATAATATTTTCTTCTACCGTTAGTTTATGAAAGACTGACGGAGCTTGAGCCAAATAGCCTATACCTAGCCGGGCTCGCTTGAACATAGGTTATGAGTAATATTTATATCGTTATAAAAGACCTGCCCTTTATTAGGTTGAGTAATCCCCAAAATCATGTAAAAAGTTGTCGATTTGCCGGCACCGTTAGGACCCAATATTCCTACTATTTCACCCTGTTTAATATCTAAGCTGACATCGCTAACTACCGTTTTCCGACCGTACTTTTTTACCAAGTTAGAAACCTGGATTCGGTCTGAGGATTTTTCTTGGTTAAGGTTATTGTGAGTCATATTCTATTCTTCCATTTGATCATCAGTTATTTCCATCATCCCACTGCTAAACTTGTATGTCCCGGTAACTTGTCCAGTGAAAACGATTGTCTCTATCTCATTATCATCGTTGAAATAGATATTTAAACGGTCGCTGAAAGCTTCGTTGGTAACAGGCTCTGCTACTTCATCATCAACATAAAGTGAGGCCACTTTTTCAGTTGCCTCTATCCCTATTATTGCTCCGTCTCTAAAGAGGAGATTAATTATTTTAGCTTCCACTTTACTGTTCAAGGCTCCATCCTCCGCAACGGCAAAGTTAATAATACAGTCATTTTCTAAGGTAGCGCTTTTTATTTTTTCATCTTCGAAATAGACATAGAATCTTTCCGCTCGACCCTCAGCTTCATCAGATAAGAAAAGAGGCTGGCCCATAAAGACGGCATAATCATCTTCCGTGAAGAAAAGTAAAAAGTCACTGTGGATATTATAAACGATCGGTTTGGTATCTTTGGTTTGTAAAGTATCCGGGGAAACTTCCAATATTTGGCTGTTATTGTTAGCTGCAACTGTATAAGTGGTCCTGACGTCAAAAGATGCTGCCAGACGATTGAAATCATCATAAAACTCGATTCTTTCGGACTTAATATGCAAAGTATCGGTGGATCCGACAAATATGTTGGGGCTGCCGGTAACATATCCGTATTGAGTTTCCATGTCGTATTCCAAAAAATTGCATTGCCCTCTGACCGCTTCACTCTCATCATAGAAATGTGTGTTTTCGAAAGAGAATAACTTTCTGTCCTCACGAAGATAAGTGCTGCTATCTGACTTGTAGGTTCTGATGGTACCGTCATGGTGATCTTCTCTGATATGGACGTTGTGTCGAAGGTTTAGTTTTTCCTCTAAACGATAATACTCCACTTCCTCAGCATAGAGGCTCAACGAGTCATCATAAACTCTAACGTTTCCTCGCATAACTACCAGCTCTTGAGTTTCATAGATTTGAGCTTCATCGGTATAGAACTCGGTTTCACCATAAAAGAAATTTACGTTCCCCGTAAGTCTCGATACATATTCGCCGTTAACTAAGTCTACATGTAGCAAGTCGGAATTAATCAACCTATAAGGGCGTTCGGTTTCATCTTCATTAGCGTTCATCAAGCCTGGTATTGTTAGAACGGCAATAGTAAAGTAAATGAGAACTATTTTAAAACTCAAAATCTTCTTCATCAATAACCCCTTCAGCGGTGACTCTTTTCATTTCGATTTGCGTAAACTCGGTGTTGGTTTGGAGTTCATATCCTCTAAGCACGTTTTTTTCTCGGATTAAGGTTGCTAGATCGGGTGAAAAAACTTGGTCACTGTCCTGGTTCCAAATTAAGTGTTCCGTCATCAGAATCCCTTCATCACGAGTGATGATTACATTTCCTTTTCCTGTGTAGGTGTTAAACTTTTCTTCAATTATCAAAGTATCAGCTTCCATAGTCATTATTAAGTTGCCTTCGATATCGAAGTCACGGATGGTTACTCTATATGATATGGTTTTTTGATCATCATAATAGCGCTCTAATCTGTCAGCTATCATCGATCGCTCAATTATGTCACCTCGATAGTCTAACACCTCTATCTGGTCTATCTGTTCTTCTGCGTAATCCAATTGTTGAACCTCATAAAAACGCTGTTCTGTTAGATCGCAGGCAGTAGTGAAAATCAGTACGTTAAATATAAGTATAAATAGCAAAAAGATATGCTTCACTGGATTCTTATCCCGAGTTTTTCAGTTTTTCCAAAAACCGATCTATCGCCTTTTCAAAAAGACCTTCTCTGTCTAAGATGAATTCGATGAATTCTCTTACAGCTCCATTACCACCATCTCGCTCCGTTACGAAATCAACAGCCTCTTTTATCTGCGGAAATGCGTGCTTCGGTGTAGCGGTCAATCCTGCTTTTTTCATCAATTCAAAATCGTTCCAATCATCTCCGATAAAGGCTACATTTTCCCAATCTATAGCTAACTCTGACATTATTTGTTCAGTTTGTTTAACTTTGTTTCTAATCTTTTGGAATAGGTAGTCTATGTTTAAATCGGCACAGCGTCTTGTTAAGGCTTCTGACTCTCGACCTGTTATGACCGCGGTTTTTACATCGACCAAAGAAATCATCTTAATACCCAAACCGTCTAAAGCGGAAAAGGATTTTGATTCCAAGCTACTCTCAGTATACACGATTTTTCCGTCGGCTAGAACTCCATCACAGTCCATTATCAATAATTTTATCATGCTTCTCCTTACTGTCTTTTTCTATTTTGTTACTATCTGATTTAACAGCTCATCAACTAAATCGAGAGCTAACATACTCATTCCGTCACTCAACGCTTCCTCAGGGGAGGGGTGAGTCTCTATAAATAGACCGTCAACCATGCCTGTCGCCAAAGCTGCTCTAGCCATGATAGGGACAAATTCGGGATTACCCCCTGACACGTTACCTAATGAAGGGCGTTGCAAACTGTGCGTTACATCATAAACGACCGGATATCCGATCCCTTTCATTATCGGGAAACTTCTAAAATCCACTACTAAATTATGATAACCAAAACTGGTACCTCTTTCTGTAAGCAGCACCTTGAAGTTATGCTCGGAGGTTACCTTGTCAACCGGTGCTTTCATGTCTTCGGGTGCCATAAACTGACCCTTTTTTATGTTAACGATCTTACCGGTTCGGGCCGCTGCCTGAATAAGCAAAGTTTGCCGACATAAAAAAGCCGGTATCTGTATAATGTCTGCTACATCAGTTACTATTGCCGCTTCTGTTGTCTCATGAATATCAGTCAAAATAGGAACCGAAAATTCATTTTTTATTTTACTCAAAAGCTCAAGGCCTTGATCTATACCAGGTCCTGAATACGAGTCAACACAAGTTCGATTAGCCTTGCGATAGGATGACTTGAAGATTAGTGTGAGATGATATTTCTGACATAAAGCGGCCAGCTTCTCAGCAGTACTCATCATAATGCTTTCATCTTCAACAACGCAGGGACCGGCAATTAAAAAAAAAGGCTTTGCTTTCAATATTCGCTCGTATAACTCCATCTTGTTCCTCTTTGGCATATTTATTGCATCTATAATGCTAAAAGACTGTCCCTTTTGTCAATCTTTTTTAATGATCTTTCGACGTTTAGGCCGGTTTTTTTGCTACTATCGGCTGATAGAGCTAACAGATCAGAGTTCCCGTAAAAAACTGTTTTTATATTATTTGGTCATGATGTCTGCCCTTTGGTACCTTATCAATAATATTGACTGCGTCGAGCTATTTTAAAAAGACTAGTTGCCGTACTTCGTACGTCGAGCTCGTAAACTCGGCTGGTGGTTTTTTTGCAGAAAGGTGCCGACCAAAATCAGCGCTCCGGTTCACTTTACACAATTCTAAACCGCGATATGTGCGGACAAGACACCCTGATGGAATAGAAAAGATGATTCCACAGGGCAGGCAGGGCCTGCCCTAATCTAAACAGCGAAGCACTAAACCCTCTAACCTTTCTTACTTATCTAAACTCTCAACCCTAAACGCTAAACTCTTCTTCATTCGTGTACATTCGTGTTCATTTGTGGGTAATAATTTGGTACCGGCTTGTCCGGGTTAGGTCGTCTCAAGGTTTCTGAACGGCGGCATTTCTTGAAAGTGTTAAGGCTTTATTACGCCAGATAACTGCCAAGAAACAATAGCATCTTTGGGATGAAACCACGCACATATACCGTAATTAACGTATCTGCGATAACTTCCGCTAACAAGAAACATTATCCGCTTATATTTTGTTGTTCATCTTCATGATTAAGCAATGATTGCCGACTCGAAATGCGATAATTTTGGGAGCAAAACCTAGATTATATCTATCCACACTGTCATTGGACTTGATATAAATCCAAGTTTTTCTTGACGATTAACCCAATACGTTACATATTTAAGTTAGAGTGGAAGATGTTATGAAATATGAAATCAACGGTTATTCTATCAAAAAAATGGCTCCTCTGATGAGTCGCCGGCAGGGTAATAGACCCTTTTTCAGGGTTTGTCCGGTTAATGGATTAAGATGTCTTTCACTTATAAACACTGCTGTGATCGGCTTGGTTATTACTTTCTTTACAGCAACGGATTTGCCGGCTTTTTCATATATGCGCTCCGGTATTACCACAATTGATCAAGGGTTCAGCAATAACAGGCTTAATGATATCGAAAACAAGATTATCAACAAAGCTCAACAAGAAGCCACGCTTGAAAACTGGAAAACGGTTAGTAGATTGCTGGAAGGGCAGAGGTCTGACAAAGCCCAGCAGTTATACATTCGTAGCCTATACATGATGGGCAAATACAGTGAGTTGATCAATCATATAGATAGTTTAAGCAGCTCAACACGGTTTCGGCTGTTTAGAAGCATAGCTCCTTATTATCTCTTATCGTCTGTTAGAATTGAGGAATCCGTTGGGCTTGTTGATGTCTTAGGATCACAAAAAGTGTTTTATCCCGATGTGTCCAGTGAAGGATTCAAGCAGGTGATCTATTCTCTATTAGCAGGTGGTTTCGTTGATCAGGCTATTGAGTTAATTGATTTACTACCTGAAGATATTTATCAAGCGGGAGAAAAAGATTTCATTTTAGGTATTACCAACTATTATTCCCAAGATATAAGAGTAGCTGAGCAGTATTTTAGTTCAATAGATAAAAAACATGACTTTTATGACGGTGCGGTACACTATTTATCTCTGATTTATTATCGTATTGGAGAGGTTCCTGATTTTGCTGACTCAGAAGAAATAAAACTGCTGAATGATGAAATTAAATACAATATAGCTTTGACAATGCTAAAAACGGGTAAGATTGACGATGCGAACTCCGTAGCCTTGCAAATTGGTGATCAAAACCTAAGAACAAGAATCGAATTATTTGTTGCCTGGGAGTCTAAGCATTACCGGACAGTTGTAACTCTTGTAGAGAATATAGATGACTTTAGTTATATTGGCAACTGTTTAAGCACTTTGATAGTTGCCGAATCATATTATCATACACAACAATATCGTGATGCTGAGGCCGTTTTTAAAATGTACAGCACTTTTGATAAAGCAGATAAACAATATGCTAATCACGCACAGGGTCACAGCTTCAAAGGTTTCTACAGATATAACAGTACTGCCTACTACTGGATCAAAAATCTCGAAAACCAGCCCAGTTTCTACGATTCTCTTGCAGCTTACAATCTGGCTCGATTGTATGCATTCACAGAAAACTATTACTCTGCAGACAATTATTTTGATTATTATATCAATAGATACGGGTTGCCGGAAGATGACCCCGAGTTTATTAGCGATTATGTTACAACACAATACGGGCAAGGTAATTTGGCTAACTACGGTGAGTTGCTGATAGAGTTTAAGAATATTTTGCCCCTTCGTGATGTCGTTGACGGGCTGATATATCTGGGTAATCATCATCATGAGAATGATAAACCATTACAGGCTCTTGACTACTGGCAGCACGCTCTTGACCTGGAAGATAACGACGATTTACTACTAAAAACCTATAGACTGAGGTTTAGTATGAATCAGTTCAGAGATTCGGAAGAGTTTATCCTCACCCTTATAGAGAGATATCCGCAGAGCTCTTTTGTTGATGACTTGTCACTCGATCTCACTAAGTTTTATCTGACGCAGGAGCGCTTTGAAACCACTGAAAGTTTTATAGATTCTTTGCTCGTTTCCGGGGTGAGAACAGATTCATTATTATTCGATAACAAACCTCATTATACCGATTCATTGCGCTACTTCAAAGGCCTGGCTCTTAAGCACAAAGGAGTTCTTCATCAAGCATTAGATCATTTCTATGCCCTTAATCATCAGTCGACAACCTCTAATCTTCGAGAGCCCATATTACACAATATGCGGACAATAATAAACAGAATACCTGCTAAACAGGCTCTTGATATACTTGGTGATTACATTGAAGAAGATCATCTTATGCGAGAAGAATACCTGTATATGATGGCAGAAGTTTACCAACGGCAACATCTATACGCAGAAGCTAACAGGATTTACAGCCTTATTGACGATGACCATTCCTACCGGCTAGACACCGAACGTACAGATAATGACAGTCTTTTTACAGTTCCCTACAGGCAAATTGATACCGAGTTACATTACAGACTGGCTTTAAATGAAATAAGGCAGCGGAATTACACTCAAGCTCTTGATTATATTAACGAAATAATAAATTTCAGAAATGAGATCAATGAAGATATACTCTTTCTTTCATATCTGGCTCACTACTCATTGGGTAAAAATGATAAGGCAATTAATATATTATTGGATTTATACTACAAATTCCCTGATTCATCAAAGAGATTTGAGATAACAAAAAACCTCATCGAGCAGTTTGTCGAGAATGAGCGGGATTTATATGCCTGGTTTTTCATGAAAGATTATTACCCTTTAGCTACTGTTGCCGAACAGTGGCAGCTTGATCAGTACCGTGAAAGCCTTGCTAGAAAATTAGAAGAGGATACTCTGGCAGTGTCAATATATTTAGAACCATTATTAGACCAAGGTATAAAACTACACACTATTTTAGCAGATTCTTTGCTTTATAAGCGGGAGGGGAAATGGTACTCACCGCTATTAGAAAATGCAATAATCAGCGAAAAAGAAGGCTTAGATGAGGATCTAGATAGTCATCTAAACCAGAATAATCAAGCAGAAGACAGCAATCAATAACACAATTACTAAAAGGATATTGATGATTAAACAATTACCAAAAACAGATTACCACATCCACAGTGAATTCAGTGCCGACAGTGAAGCAAAGCTGAAAGACATTGCCGAGGCGGCTATTCAAAAAGGTTATAAAAAGATTGCCTTTTCCGATCATTTCGATTTAGTCCCTTCAGAAATTGCACATTATGGTGTGCCATCTTACTATAACTTCTCGCAGGCAATATCAGGAATAAAAAAAGTATATCCGGAAATCAAGATTCTCAAAGGGGTTGAGTTAGGTGAATATTATCAGTGCCATGAGCTAGTAGATGAGATATTAGCTATTGATCCGCCGGATATAAAAATAGGAGCTATTCACGTATTAGCTCCCATAGATGGTAAAAGCATAAGAAACATTTCACTACCATTGAAAGAACAAGTAAGCCCAAGGCTTATTCGTGATTACTATTTAGAAAACCTGAGACTGGTAGAGCATGGGAACTTCGACATATTGGCCCATTTAGGTGTCTATAAGAGATATCTGGAAAAAGAGCCTGACGAAAGCTGTGCTGATGATATAATCGAGCAGATCCTCAAGACAATTATCAACAAGGGTATAGCTTTAGAAGTTAACCTTTCCGGAAAAAGAAAAAGGCTGAATAGCTTAGTACCCGGCGAGTCGCTGTTAAAAAGGTATAAAAGCCTTGGCGGAGAGAGGGTTACCATCGGTTCGGATACCCATCATGTTAACGATCTGGACATTTATTACGATGTAACGGTTGATCTGTTAACTAAGATAGGTTTTGAATTAATAAATAAAGTGTAGAAGTTTATGGATCATAATAAAAGGTCCAACACATCTCGATGCCATAGCTTTCAATCAATGGGTTAACAGTTTGATTAATATCTTCTTAATCATAGTTTTCCACATACCTGAACCGGACAAGACGGAACCAAATTTTTATCCACAAATGCACACGAATAAAAAAACAATGAAGAAGTTTAGAAGGTTTAGTGCTTCGCTGTTTAGATTAGGGCAGGCACCGGCCTGCCCTGCCTGCCCTGTGGAATCTTCTTTTTTATTCTCTCAGTGTGTCCTGTCCCTACATACGTTATTCCTTTCGCTGTTTAGAATTGTGTAAAGTGAACCGGCACGCTGACTTTTTAACCTATGAAACCTTTTTTTACTTAACCGGGTCCCTGCTCTGGTTTTTCCAGTGTTCATAATATCCCCATTTTTATTGAAATAAAAAAAAGAGATTGGACTGCGTTCCTCGTCGAGCTTGCTACGCTTCGGTTCATGGGGGAAACTTGCTCTGTTTTAAAGTTTTACTACAAAAGCGATACTCACTGTTAGGAAATACAACGAAAAATATCCATACATAGATTATCTACACTTCGTGGAGGACAAACTTATGGGTAGGTGTAAGACTTTAGTCGGCAACTTTCTGCCAAAAAACACGAACCGAGTTTACGAGCTCGCCGGACGGAGTACGGCAACTAGTCTTTTTACGAGCTCGCCGGACGGAGTACGGCAACTAGTCTTTTTACGAGCTCGACCCAGTCAATATTACTGATAAGGTACTAAGGCAACGACCAACTAACACCTAAATAATTATCTTTAATAAAAACCTGCGATTTTCCCGGAGCACTCCTTAGACGGCTGATATAATAACTAACAAGACTTCCTGCTGCCGCACCGGCTGCCACATCTGAGAAAAAATGTTTACCGGCTGCTACTCGACAACCCGCTACACCAAAAGCAAGCAGGTATCCTAACCAGATTTTTTTCTCGTTTCTGTAGGACGCATGGTGCTGATAATAATGATTGAACACGGCCATTGAAAAAGCAGTAGAGGTGTGCGCAGAATAAAATGAAAACCGTGATTCAATTCCGGGTTTGATTTTATAGTTATCATGATAAAGGTAGGGTCGTGTTCGTAAAGTTAGGTACTTTGTCCAATTTGCTAAAGCTAACTGAGCAGTCAAAATTTCCGAAACGACTAATATGTTCTCCCAACCGAAAAACCCATCAATACCGGCATAGTAGAGGGGGGGTAGTAAAGAAACTGCTACTAAATATGAACTTAAATAATCATATTGGGAAGCATATTCTTTATTACTCCATCTATCGAAGAAAGGAACATCTTTTTCTGATAATGCCTCGATTTGATCTACTTCGAGTGCGTCAATCATATTACTGCTGTATAGATAACCAAGCAGGTCAACGGTGCTGTAAAGTGAGATGTTCAGCATAGCTTCACGTTGGTCGAAGCTGAAGGGATCGGCAGCCCAATTAACAGATGGCAGAAGTAAAAAGATTATTATCATTATTAGCAGATTAGTTTTCATAGTTGCATAGTTAACGTAACGTCTGTCTTTAAAGTATTTGATAAAACAATAATAGATTTTAATATCACCGTATAGTGATTCATCTAATTCTTCACCATCAGCTATTTCAAGTTGTTTCTCAGAGTATTTATTCACCTAAAAGTATTTTCATCATATCATTGTAACTAGAGTATCCTTGCTCTGCTCCATTTTCATTTACAGTCCATTCATTTCTCTACCAGATCATGGGTGCTCATCACCGGTTCGCCAAGTACATCTACGAAAATGAAGCTCTACACCTGTTTCAAAATCACCCTTACGGACATGAAAGAAATAAATCAAAACAGGTGCAGAGAAAGAATAAAAGCACAAACAGTGAAGGGGATAATCTGTTTCGGCTGTGTGATCTTATGTTACACTGAAACCGGCTCCCTTCAGACCATTTAGCTAAGTGTCGCTACCATCACTGCTTTGATCGTATGCATGCGGTTTTCTGCTTGGTCAAATACTAAAGATTGAGGACTTTCGAACACCTCTTCGGATACTTCCATTTCGGGAATATTATATTTTTCAGATATTTGTTTGCCGATGACGGTTTCGGTGTTGTGGAAAGCTGGCAGGCAATGGAGGAAGATGGTCTCTTTCTTACCTGTTTTCGCCATCATTTCTTTGTTAACCTGATACGGTTTCAACATTTTAAGCCTTTCCTCCCATACATGCTCCGGTTCTCCCATCGATACCCATACATCAGTGTAGATAGCGTCACAGTCTTTGACTCCTTGGTCTATATCTTCGGTGATGGTGATCTTAGCACCTGAACTTTTTGCTATCTTCTTACATTTATCTACTAATTCAGACTCAGGTTGTACAGCTTTAGGAGCCACTATTCTAAAATCGAGCCCTAACTTAGCAGCTCCCACCATTAACGAATTACCCATGTTGTTCCTACCATCACCTGCATAAGCTAAAGTGATCTCGGATAGGGGTTTATTAATTGATTCTTTGATTGTCAGTAAATCAGCAAGTACTTGTGTAGGATGGAACTCATTAGTTAATCCGTTATAAACGGGAACACCGGCATAATCAGCGAGCTCTTGAACGATTTCCTGTCCGAAACCTCGATACTCGATAGCGTCATACATTCTCCCCAATACCCGGGCGGTGTCTTTAACGCTCTCTTTTTTACCCATCTGACTGCCAGTAGGCCCTAAATATGTAACGCAAGCACCTTGATCGTAGGCAGCAACTTCGAAAGCACATCTGGTTCGGGTCGAATCTTTTTCAAAAATAAGAGCGATGTTTTTACCTCGTAGCAATTGCTGTTCTGTACCGCTGTATTTAGCCTTTTTCAGAGTAGCAGCCAATTCTATTAGAAAGTTTATCTCTTTGGCTGAGTATTCTAAAAGTGTTAATAAGTGACGATTTTTTAAGTTGAAAGCCATGATTATCTCCTTTTAGTTAGTCTAATTTCTTCCATGTTTCAAATTAGCCGATTGAGAGCAAGCTTTTTTTGAATCACTCAAGATTGCTATTAATTACTCCATCCTGCTCAATTCCTAGACCGGACAAGCCGGAAGCAAATTTTTATCCACAAATGCCCACAAATTAACACGAATGAAGAAGAGTTTAGCGTTTAGAGTTTAGATAAGTAAGAAAGGTTTAGAGGGTTTAGTGCTTCGCTGTTTAGATTAGGGCAGGCCCTGCCTGCCCTGTGGAGTCATCTTTTCTATTCCATCAGGGTGCCCTGTACGTACATATCGCGTTTTAGAATTGTGTAAAGTGAACCGGAGCGCTGACTTTTTAACCCGTGAAACCTTTTTTCTGTTTAACCGGGTCAGTCGGCAACTTTCTGCCAAAAAAAACATGAACCGAGTTTACGAGCTCGCCGGACG
>PWNZ01000020.1 GCA_003564135.1 Candidatus Cloacimonadota bacterium | reverse complement strand
TGTGACATATCAGCCTCCTTATTATTTCTTTTTTAGTAGGGACAGGCCGTCTCAGGGGTGTCCTGTTTACTGGTTTGTACCATTATTACCGGCCTTTACATTATTACTGTACCGGCTAACTTAGTGATCCGGATTTCTCCGGTATGCCGCATTTTTCATCTGGGAAGTCTCTTTTTTTTACTTCACCAACTGGTCGGTCTGGCTTTCTTTAGCGGTCTTATCGTCTGTATTAGCCATCCTTGTCCAATATCAGAGGCCTGTTCAATTTAAGCCTTAGCTTATCATCTCTGATTATTCCTTGCCGGGAAATATCCCGCTAAATCACTTATTTCAGCTAAATAATGATCTCCGGCATCATTGATTTTTCTCTCTTGTTTCCCGCAGTCATATTGATGCGACTACGGGATAAGAGGGTGATATCCGTTTGCTGAGTTATTATTTTGAGATCTTTACCCTCGCCTACTTCTATCGGAGTAGTATCTCAAAGGCACTATATATGTCAACAGCTATTTATCTCTCCCGATGGTTTAGTCCTTTCCTTTACTCATAAATGTATCTGAGCAGGAGACTAAAACAAGGGCAAGACCCAGTTAAGTAAAAAAGACGACTTAACGGGTTAAAATGCCCTTGAGACCTTGGTCAAGCTCTGGAAGAACTTGATACATTCAGTTTCGTAGTCAACGTACCATTAATTATTCACTCTTCACCGTTCATCGTTCACTCAACTCTACATCCCTTCTCTCGAAAGGACTGCTAATTGGTCTTGTGCTTTCTGTATTTCATCCATAATATATCTCCTATATGGATTATTTGGTTGTTTGGTTAAAGCTATAGACTCCATAAATCCTTAAACTTCTCAGACTTGGAAAACCAGATACCTCTTTTGTTGAAGAGCCCTGTCCAGTTGAAAATGACACATAAGTTTCCCTGAAAATATAGGATATAGTTAATGGCCTGATAATTATTCCCCAGTAACCTAACGCCTTAGAATGACTAAAAAACGGCTTTCGTTTGTAGTGAATAATCGTTACTTTCATCTTCCCAAGATAAAAATATACCGGTAAAAGTTTAGATAACAGATATGATATCCTGACCTTAAATAAAGTCCTTCTGACGTGTCTGTTTCCGGTAAGCTTATGAAATGCTATGTACATTTTATTGAGCCATATAAGATGAATCCCATGATCAGAACGACAGGTATTATTATGAAATACGATGGACACATAATTCCCCCTTATGATTGGTTTTTCTGTCGAAGTGAATAGGTTACATTCCCTTCTTACTATATATGACCGATTTTTCATAAATCAGCACCAGAACCGCTAAATCGACATCTCTCAACAGGATAAAGACAGGCAATATATTGATAAAGGTTGACAGAAAAGAGATTGGTTTACAGTTTGGTTATACTGAGAATTGATAATAGAATGAATTACTGATATTTATTAAAATACCGATTAATCGGAGCGAATACTGATGGAAAGATGATTGGTAAATATTTGATAAAAGATATAGAGGGATATGATGAAAAGGATTGAGAAGAGAAAGCTTATAGGCTTTTTGACAATGGTTTTGATATTTGCAGGGACGTTGAGTCTTTGGGCTCAATTTGCCGGAGGGTCGGGCACAGAAGAAGACCCCTGGCAGATAGAGACGGCAGCGCATTTGGATAATGTGAGGAATTATTTGGGTGCTGCCCCTGAGATTAGCCTTTCATTTTTCTCAGGCATAACTATATCTCAGCACTACGGAGTCGATTTTGGTTATGAAGATTATCAAATAGATAAAGGGTTAAGAACAGGATTAAATACCGGACTGGCAATAACCTATCCGTTGAACCGCAACATCTCATTAAGAACTGATGCCATATACATTAATAAAGGCTCTTATCAGGACATTTCTATATCCGGTGAGACTATATCATTCAGAGTGACTTATAATATGGATTATATTGAAGTGCCCACTTTGTTAAAGTTAAGGATATTTGCAAATAACAAGCTGTCTATTTACAGTTTGAGCGGGTTTTCTTTTGCTTATATGATTAACTCCAAATACTCTATTGACGGAGCGGTAAAGTCAGATAATGACTCATATCCATTAACATTGAATAAAACCATTGACAGTATTGATCGCTTCGATTACTGTATAATTGCTGGTGGCGGATGGGAAACTACCAAAGGAAATCTGAAAAACTTTTATATTGAATATAAAGTCAACTTCGGCATTCCCTTTATCGGTTTACCGACTACCGAAGATATAGTTATAGAAGGAAACAAGCTTGATGATGATCCGGAACGTGTAGGGCTGAGAAATCTCAGTTATTCCCTGAGTTTGGGCTATAAAATGTTTTAAGGTCATATCTTGCCATCCCCTTCAAATCCTTAACATTAATGGAGATATTATGAGTAGCAAAGTAATGTTTTTATCGATTTTATTTTTTTCATTAGCCATGCAACCCGTTTCAGGTTATTGGCTGAATATGCGTAACAGTTCGGTTACACCTGACAGTTTGATCTATATCAGGTATGAAAGCAGCAAAACAGAAGAGGCTGATCATTCACTAAAATACTTTAACGGCTTGAATTGGCAAGCATTAGTACCCGATACATTGACAATAAAAACCTTTCAAGCAGCCGTACCATACGACAATCAATCCATTTTATCACTCAGCTTTAGGGTTATTCATGATAGTACCGTAGTTTTCAGTGCCGGGTATTTAGAGACAGCGACCCCTTATTCATTGGACAAGATGACTCTTATAAAAGATTATTCGCTGGATGGCGATATTGTCGACCACCTGAACATTAATGCTGAGTCTATTGTGCTAACAGAAGACCGTATCAATTTTGCCCTGACAAATTTTGGTGGGGGTTTCCCGGTAAGAGAATCGCTTCTTGGTCCTTTTTACTCATATACGGTTAGCTTCTGGCATACAGATAAGGAAGAACCGGAGTATGTTTATGCGCTCATACGCACTGTCAATCTACCACCCTTTATCAGCACAGGATTGTATAAAATTGACCCTTCCGATGACAGTATGGAGCTGTTAGGAGATATTAATTATGAGGTCAATGAAGAAGAAAATACACTCTTTCTTTCCTGTGATATTTCAGATTTGTTAGCAGATGAAGATTTTGCAAAAGGCTTTCAGCAAGAGAACTCAATCTATATTGGTAGTATGACACAAAAGATAGAAGATTTTGGGAATGTAGTAACTGTCCAAGATCAGGGTCAATACCACCTGATGTTCCTTGATGAATTCAACATTGAACCCTTTGTGAACACAACTCCCAAAATTACGGATGTCAAGTTTGAAGATTTTGGTGACTACTCCATAATCTCGATGACTTATATTGATCTTGAAGGGCATTTCCCTATTTTAGCTGAAGTGATAACCGATAATAATACTGTCTATACGTTAGTACCGGAAAAATTGAATTTTAAAGACCCTGTCGCATTCTCTTGCAAGATATATGATGAATGGTCTTGGGCTGAAATCAGAATCAGCGACAATAACAGTGATATCATAAAAGTACCGGTTCACTTTACACTTGTACAAAGCCAAAAAGAAATTCCTGATGTTTCTCTCAATATATACCCAAATCCTTATTATATGTCCGCTAACCTTGCACAGGATTTGCATCTGGATGTTGAAACCAAGGAGGACAGCTTTTTTAACTATGAAATCTTAAATATTAAAGGTCAGAGCATTTATCGTTCTCCCCAAATGTCCATTTCAGAAGGCACTTCCCGGCAGATTATTCCTGCTGATAAGATTAAAACACAAATATCTGCCGGTGGCGTATATTTCATTAGGACTAAAGTTAATAATCATATCTATACTATAAAGTTTCTTTTGATAAAGTAATGATTAATAATAATCTGTTAGCTTGCTCATCTATTTAGGTTGTATCACCTAGGTGCCAAATGATTGTCATTTTCATTTATAATGTTCTCTTCTCCGTCTCATTAATTATCGCCTTGCCGTTCCTGCTCATATTCTTATCCAAAGAACATCTCAGAATGAGGCTGGGTATTTATGAAAAGGGAAGCGATGAAGATTATCTGTGGTTTCATTTCGCTTCGGTAGGTGAAGTAGATGCCGCTAAACCGCTTATTGCCGGACTAAAAAATAAATACCCACACACAAAATTTAATGACCACTATGACCCTAACAGGCTATGAAAATGCTAAGAATACAGCCGATATTGACGGGCTGCACAGCTCCCATTCGATATAACCCTTCTGCATAAAAATCTTTTCAGACGATTTCAACCTAAAGCATTGGTAATAGTGGAAACAGAGCTTTGTTTCAGCCTGCTATCTGCGTGCCGTAAAGCAGATGTCACGGTCTGCACCCGTCTGCCTGAGGAACGTAAGATCGGAATGGGGCATCCATAAAGATGATTATGTCACATAGTATGGGGCAGTTCAAGAGAGGGTGAAGAAGAGATAATATCAAAGCTGCATCGATATCTGAGAAAAGAGGTCGATAACTTGAAATTTATTGTTGAACCTCGCCACCTCAAACGTTTACCTCAAATTAAAGAAGTATTCAAAAAAAACAGATACCGGCTATTATCCGAAGACAATGACACCCGAGGGAATGATGAAAATATTCCCTAGACTAAGAGCGGCTCCGATCCTGTATCATAACCCATATTTAGATAAGTTAGACTCAAATCATCTAGTTATATTTATCCGGTAGTATGTTTAGTTTTAACCCAGATAATGCATTTACAGTGACTACACCGCGGCATTGTTTTCTATGAGTGTAACGGAACGTTGCATTTATGCGGCTGGCCCGTCGCTTTGCCTGCGTTCCTCGGCTAATAGTAATAGTTGCCTGCGTACCTCGGCGAAGCCTTGCTGTTAGTTGGCATAGTATTTCAAGTCATTTTTCCGATAATAAAAAGTTACTAATTGCCGGATAACCCGGTGAAATAGAAAAAAAGATCTCCCGGGTCAAGAAAGAAAAGATTTCACAGGTTAAGAATCCAGCGGACCAGCCGAATGAACCGACCAAAGGGAACTCGGCGAGGAACGCAGCCAATTCATCGCTCCGGAAATCTACTGCATTATTTGGGTTTAATATATCGGCTACCCGACGAAGGTGTTAAGGCTGGTATTTATCTGAGAGGTAAGGAATATAGAGAGTATGGGGGTTTTTTATACTTGGCAAACTATAACGAGCTATATCCATCATAGTACTAAGATAATCTTTCATCTGCATACGATGAAAAGTGAACGATCTTTGCCGATACACAGGCATATTTAAAATCCGGGGACATAGTATGAGCTACAGAGAAAATAACTTGACAGTCGGCACCCTTGTTATATGTTGTATTGATAAAAATAATTAATGGAGAGTTAGCTTAGAGATAAGTGATACCTACGGAATAGAGTATGGCGTTTAAGAAAAAGTGGCACTTGATTTTAGGTAAAACTGAAGGCACGAACCTTGTTAATGCGACCTTCAGCAACTATTCTGGCATAATTTTGTTAGTGGCGATGTTTTTATTTGCTTTATTAGTTGCGGGTTCAGTCATGTTTTTGGTAAGATGGCACGTACATTTTCCTCAAATAGAGCAGGTACGAGCCGAGAATCAGATTTTACGTAGTGAGATAGACAGGTTGATCACCGAAATTGATTCGATAACTTTCAGATTACAACAAATGCAGGAATGGGAAGATGAACTGAGGATAGAGCGTAACATTGGAACGATTAACCGGGATATTCGTGATATGGGTACGGGTGGTTTACCCCAGGTCGAGGTTGATTTTCCGGTTTTGGATCAAGGTGTAAACCTGGATCTCAATATGCTGTGGAATAATGTCCGCGAGTTGGATGTTCGTAGTAAGTTTGCTTACGAGGCACGAGAGTCTTTATTAGATAATGTGTCACTTCAGGAAGAGATGTACCTTTATACACCTTCTATATATCCGGCTTTCGGAAGAATATCTTCGCCATACGGATGGCGTACACATCCCGTCACAGGGAGACGAGATTTTCACAGGGGCTTAGATATTTCCAACGGCCCAAACTCACCCATATATGTTACAGCTCACGGGACTATCAGAGAGGTCGGTTATAATAGATTCTATGGTAGATACATTGTAGTTGATCATAAATTCGGGTACCAGACTATGTATGCCCACATGAACAAGGCTCATGTGGAAAGAGGTCAAAAAGTTACTCGAGGGGATATTATTGGTGCTATGGGAAGTACCGGTCGATCAACCGGATCGCACCTTCATTATGAAGTTAGGAAGTATCGAAAGACAGTTAACCCTTATCACTATCTGAATAAGATGGAAAACCAGATTATGGTTGCCGGTAACTAGTCTTACGCAGGAACCTTTTTTCTTGGTTAATAAAACCATACAAGCATAAGCCTTTACAGGCTAGATTATTACGATATATGACAAGAATGGAGCCTAGCTCTATTCTTAAGCTTACTTAGCGGACTTATCCGTTGAGTTGCTATGCACATGTAGCTATCACAGCACGTAAAGATCTAACACACGAGAGCACTTGACATTCAATGAATTATATGGCTTTGTGCCGAAGGATAATTAGGGAAATGACATGAGTAAAGAGATGAAGTTTGGTGTGGCGTTGAGGGAGTTGGAAAATATAATTGACCAGTTAGAGCAAGGTGTTGATGATATAGATGATATTGTAAGCTTATTTGAACAGGGTACTGAGCTAATCAAATACTGCAACAAAAAACTCACCGATGTAGAGACGAAGATAGAAGTAATCTCGAAGAAGCTAAACGGCAAAGCAGATGAACCGGAAATAAAGAAATAATACAGAGGTTAGATCATTTATGAATACAAAACTAATGTTTAAAAGAGACGTCAAAGACAAAAGTGAGTCTGTAAATATCGTAATAGACCGGTTCCTGCCCCGAAAGGATGAATATCCGAAAAAAATCCACAAAGCTATGCGTCATACGTTATTTGCAGGTGGTAAAAGACTGAGACCTTACCTGATGATCAGTTCTAATAATCTGTTTTCGGATAGGAATGAGCACATAGTAGAAATAGCCGCAGCGCTAGAAATTATTCATACCTACACTCTGATCCACGATGATTTGCCGGAAATAGATAATGATGATGTCCGACGTGGTAAGCCAACCTGCCATGTTTTATACGGACCGGACTTAGCCGTTTTAGCAGGTGATGCTTTATTGGTTAATGCTTTAGAGCTTCTCAGCTTGGTCAACATAGACAGCAAGTTATTAAGAACCGTTATCGCCGAGTTCACCATAAAATGTGGAGCTAGCGGACTTATAGCAGGGCAAATGGCCGATATTCTCAATGAGGCTAAACCCAAGACAAAAGAAATGTTGAACTTTATTCATCTCAATAAGACGGTGAATCTGTTTAAACTGTGCACAAAAGTTGGAGCAGTTGTTGCTAAAGCCAAGAAAGATGATATTGAAAGAATGGAAGAATATGGCTATTGTGTCGGTATGGCCTTTCAAATAACCGATGATATCTTAGATATTGAAGGTGAAGAAAAAACGTTAGGTAAAAGCATCGGCAAGGATCATATAAGCCAGAAGCTTACTTATCCGTCATTGTATGGCATAGAAGAATCTAAAATAGAAGCAAGAAAACTGGTAGAAAGAGCAGACAGCCTTCTTGAGCCTTACGGCGATAAAGCTTTCTATCTAAAAATGTTGAATGAGTACATTATTACAAGAAATATCTGAAGCTGAAATAACTTCTGCAGGTTAGACGTTCCAGACAACCTACAGCAAGGTCAAAGCCTAATAGAAGGTTGATAACTATTTTCAAAGAATAGATAAATTTTAGGAAATTAAACTGATGACACTTGAAGTTACTGTAAAGAAACTATCCGGGGATGGAACTATCCCCCAAAAAATGACCACACAAGCAGCCGGGTATGACATTTATTCAGCCAATAAAGAAACGCTAACATTAAAAAAAGGCTCCATATTAACCGTTCCTACAGGCATAGCAATCAGCCTTCCCGAAAACTACGAAGCCCAGATTAGACCGAGAAGTGGGTTAGCCGCTAAACATGGAATCGGTGTTTTGAACTCTCCTGGAACTATCGATTCCGACTATAGAGGAGAGATAAAGGTCATTTTGTTTAACTTTGGAGACAATGATTATTTCATATCGAATAACATGCGGATTGCACAAATGGTCATCTCCAAATGTGAGCAGGTTAACTTTAAATTGGTAGAAGAACTGGACGAGACAGACAGAGGATCCGGTGGATTTGGTTGTACCGGAAGGTAAACTGTAAATAAAGCTTTTGAAATTAATTGAAGGAGAAGCTTAATGACAGCTGAAATAAATAATTACCAGTTGAAAAAAGAGATAGAAGAACTGAAAAAAGTCAAAGATGCCATCATCCTTGTACATAATTACCAACCCTTAGAAATTCAAAGTATCGGTGATATTATTGGCGATTCTTTACAATTAGCTCAGGAAGCAGCAAAAGCTAAATCATCCATCATTTTGATGTGCGGTGTTAAATTTATGGCCGAAACCGCCAAACTGCTCAGCCCCCAAGCAAAGGTTTTACTGTCGCATATAGAAGCCGGCTGCCCAATGGCAGACATGATAACTGCCGAAGAACTAAGGGATTATAAGCAGCAACATCCTGATATTGTCACAGTTTGCTATGTCAATTCATCTATTGGAGTCAAAGCTGAGAGTTATATCTGCTGCACCTCTTCAAATGCCGTTAAAATTGTTCAATCTATACCCGAAGATAGAAATATTCTTTTTGTGCCGGATCAAAATTTAGGTAGTTATGTCGCTCATTCTCTGAAAAGAAAGATTGATGTGTGGAAAGGTTACTGTAATGTTCACCACCATTTCATCACTATGGATGATGTGAATAGAGTTCGTCATGAATATCCGGGATATAAGCTGCTTGTTCACCCGGAATGTCCTCCTGAAATCGTTGAGGAAGCTGATCTGGTGGCATCTACCAAGGGTATAGCTGATTATGTAGCGGCTAATGATTACGCAATAATCGGCACCGAGTACGGAATGTATGAACAGTTACAGCACCGCTATCCACAGAAGCACCTACAACCCCTGTCTGTTAATGCTATCTGCAAAAATATGAAGAAAGGGTCATTAAAAGATGTCTATACCGTACTGAGAGATGAAATTAACGAAGTGACAATTGAGCCTGAAATAGCAAAAAAAGCATTAAAAGCTCTTAACAGGATGTTAGAGATTTAATCTCCCAATAAAACTATTCTCTGACCAGCATTATGAAAGCTAAAGATACAGAGATTAAACCTGTCAGACTGCCCGATACTGAGAAGGTCATATACCAAGATATTAAAGGACACCGAATCACCGGTGATACCCAGTTCCTCGTAGATACGATATTACATCCTCATAATAGATTCCCAACTGAACAGCTAAAAGTTTTAGAGATAGGTACCGGAACGGGCATTATTTCTATTCTGCTATCTAGAACGCGACCTTATTGGCGCATCTTAGCTACTGAGGTCCAAATACCCCAGTTTTTTATCGCTTCAAAGAATATCGAAACAATCAACACAAAACTACAAATCAGGTTGGCTGATGTCAGAAACATGAGCAACTATATTGGAGATGAACGATTTCATCTGATAGTTTCTAATCCACCATATTATAAGGTAGGCAGCGGAAGGACATCAACGAGTATTTCTAAAAATATCAGCCGCTTTGAGTTTCTTTGCGAGATGGGCGATATGTTAATCTGTATTAAAGAGCATCTGCTACCGGAAGGAATAGCTGTTTACTTATACCCTCAATCAAGAGAGGAAGAGTTGCAGTCGCTGATTAATAAATATCGGTTGTGTTTAATAGGAGCTATTGCTGTTGATAAAGATCAAAAAGATAGCCGATCAGAAAAAAAACTGTTTTTAATTGGGAAAGAAAACAGTTCTGACAAACGCTTAACGATAACAACTCAGTATGCATGACAATAAGATTATTTAGTTTAGGTAGTTGGTTATGGAACAGGACAAAAACAAACTAGATCCCATAATTGATCTGAAAAAAGTTACAGTAGTCCCAAAAACTAAGCCCAAGAATAAACCTTGTTTATTGAAGATAGATTCGTTTCAGGTATCTGCCGGCGAGACAGTTTTCATCAAGGGCGAAAATGATAGCGGTAAAACCGTCTTGCTTAGAACGATCCAATGGTTGCAAAAGTCTTCCCCGACACGGGCTTCCTATCCACCCAAGAAGAAACGGAAAAAAAATGAAAACTGTATCTTCATCGGTGTTGAGCCGGCAGTGTTTAAAGACATCTCAGTTATGAAGAATATAGTTATTGCTTTGGCAAAGAAAAATCTTCGTATCAGGCACAAAGTTTTAGAGCTATTACATACATTTGAACTCGATATAGTTAGGGATGAGAGAGCTGATGTCTTATCAAAAAGTCAATTACTCAAGATTGAAATAATCAGAGCGATGACTTTAATTCCGACGGTTTTATTGATCGATGATTGTGATCTGTTGACTCAGTATGATGACGCAGAAATCTTTAGCCCGTTAATCGAGACCGTGATTGCCAATGATGGTTGCGTTATTGCTGCCGGGAAGAAGCTTGTTGGTGGCTTTCATAGTATATATGAGGTTACAGGGAGAACAGTCAGCCGGCTTTGATTTTTGGATTAAAGCAATTATCGCATTCGCACTGAATTAGATGGTTGGATTAGTATTGCTATGAAAAGGACAAGTTCTGTTTTATTGGTTTTATTAGTTACGCTTCTGCTGGGTTTGGGAAGTTACATGTCACAAAGCTTATTGAGTTTTTGGCTGGAGCGATTGGAGTCTTTACCGGTTACTGTATTTCTTTACAATGAATATGAGTTTGATGAAACTCAGGCCTTCATTGAAAATGACAGAATGTTGTCCTTGTCTAAAGCAGAGTTGAATGTCGATATGTTGAATCAGATGTCTGATAAATACGGCATCTATGGGGTGGATGATGTCGTTAGTATAGATGATTTGCCGCATGTTATCCAAGCCTATCCTGCCGGTAATTATTTCGGACTAAGCCGCTTTAATGTATCTATGTCACGTCTGAAGAGATTAGCGGGGAATGAACATGTATTTTACCCGGAAGATTCAATCCAATCAACATATATACAGTTAAGAAGACAGAGGCTTGTAGGCTTATTTTTCCACATTCTTGCGGGATCGGTTCTCTTTTTGCTAGCTTTCTACTCAGGCAAAGTTTATCTTAGCTCAACAAGCATGTTTTGGAAGCTTTTTTTTGATATGGGTGGAGTTGACAAACGCTACAATTTTTATCTTAAAGAGTCATTGCTGAGGGTTTACTTACCTTTTATACTGCCGATTGTAACGCTGTATGTTCTTGACTATTCAGAGTCGCTAGAATATCAGTTCGACGTAAAAATATGGCTGCTTATGTTTGTCATAACCGTATTAGGTAATCAAACATCTTGGTTAACGCATAAAGAGGTCTGAAAATGAATGTGAAACAATTGCCAAATTTACTAACTGGTCTCAGGATAGCGATGGTTCCGTTTTATCTGTTCAGTCTGTATTTTGTACGTGGTTCTATCGGTGTATTTCTCGCGTTATTAGTTTTTGTTGTCGCAGGGATAACTGATTATTTAGACGGTTATTTAGCTCGGAGGCTGGATTGTGTAACCGATTTGGGTAAGGTTATTGATCCTTTAGCAGATAAATTGATTGTTTCAGTTGCCTTGATCAGCTTGGCTTTTGAGCCGTTCAACCTTATCAGCCTGATCGTCGTGATCATTATACTTGCCCGTGAGCTGCTAGTTACAATATTACGCAAATATTATTCGGCGAGAAAGATCTATCTCTCTGCAAATAATTGGGGGAAAGCTAAAACGGCTACCCAAATGACCGGCATCATCGGCAGTTTATTATACGCGGTGTTGAGGGAATATTCATTCATCGCATCTGAATATTACGGCCTTATTGAGCAAGGTATAAGGATATTTTTCTGGGTAGTAACCGTTATTACTATAGTTTCGGGACTAAGCTACGTAGCTAACCGAACACGAAAGAACTGACAAATGAGAAAATAGTATGATTAGATCAGAAATAAAAAGATTACAATGTAGGCATAAACTATTACACAGCCTGTTAATGATGTTCTATAGTACCTTGGGGCTAATGTTCCTTTTTGGTTGTGGCGATAGTTCAAGCAATAGGTTTGATCCGGAAGGTCACGCTGTAGATCACAGAAAGCCTCTTTCTTGGGGGCATGAGCACAAAATATATGTCTTTGCCGACGATCTGGTCTGGAGATATGCCGAACAGCATCTAAGAAATAGCCTCGAAAGGTATTATTGGACAACTGAAAACGAAACCTATTTCGATATCCAAAGAGTGAGCATTGAAGATATATCTCACTTTTACCGTTTTAGAAACTTGATATTTCTGGGACATCTCGATAACGGTGGTGAAGTGTCACAATATATTGACCGCCGGCTGACCGAAAGTGCGTTGGCAACGGTTAGAAAAGAGGGTGTTGGCCTTTTTGCTCGTGATAATTTGTGGGCAAATCAGCAGTATGTGGTTTTTCTTTTGGGCAATAACGAAGATAATTTGCTTAGGAATAATATACATCAAGCTGATACTGTGTTCCGAATGTTTAAAGAAAAGCTGTATTCGTTTGTAGCTATCAGGGTTTATGGGCCTGATATCTATCCCGCTACATATTTTGATGCTTTTCCCTGGTCTATGAAGATACCGGGAAACTATGTGGAATATAAACGTGACGATGAAGACAACTTCATATCGTATATTGCTAGAAGAAAAGGTGATCCGGATAGATATATAGCAGTTTATCATGAAGAGATACCTGCTGAAGATTTCAACCGAAACTGGGTAAAAGAAACTAGATCAAGACTAGTTTGGGACTATTATGACGAAGATGAGTTCAGCGCTCAAGATACCAGATTCGAGAGCACAGAATTTGCCGGATACGACGGCACAAAGATGTGGGGTCGCTGGCAGAACCGCAAATACGCTATAGGTGGTGCATTTCAATCATTTGCATTTTATGACGATATCAACCAAAAAGCCTGGATCATAGACAATTCGGTTTTTTATCCGGAAGGACATAAACTGCCGGCTTTACTTGAACTGGAAGTAATCAGCAGGACTTTTTCTGTTGACGAGGTGAGTCAATAATTATCCTGTCCATTACACTAGTATCCAATACTCGAGAGGAGTTATTATGAAATGTTTTCTTGCAATAGTCATTCTTTTTTTGATTAGTTTAAATGCACAAGGCTATGAGCTGCTTTATGTTGGTGACGCACCTACTGCAGGTATCCTCCAGTATGGCGAAGCTCAGATTAGCACCAAGATATATCATCAAAATGGTATCCTTGTCGGTGGAGCTGTTGGCCTTTTTTCTCGGTTTATGTTTGGTATCAGTTATGGCGGTGAGAATATTGTCGGGAATAACAAGCCGGATTGGAACGAAAAAGTTGAGGTTCAGGCCAAATACCGTGTTGTTGATGAAAGCCCGTCTCTGCCTGCGGTTGTATTGGGATTTGATTCACAAGGCCACGGCAGGTACGACTCGAAATTAAAACGATATGACATTAAGTCTAAAGGATTTTATGCGGTTGCGAGCAGGAACTATCTCTTTATGGGAGACTTAGGTTTACATTTAGGTCTTAATTATAGTTTAGAGACCAAAGATGGACAGAAATCAATGAATTCCTTTTTAGCTATTGATAAGTCACTAGGAGAGGAACTAACTTTAAAAATTGACTATGATGCAGCACTAAACGATCAAGACCCTAACACTCAAGCTATTACCGATAGCTTCATAGAGAACTTGCAAAAAAGAAAAGGTAATGGCTTTCTGAATCTCTCTTTAGTCCATCGGTTTTCCAGTGCTCTGTCTATTCAAATGATAGCCTATGACATTTTGGGGAATAATCCGGTGACAACAGGAGCTGATAGAGCTGTTACCATAAACTATAATATGAAATTCTAAGTGGTTATGATTGAATCAGATAGAAGGCTTATTTTCTCTTTGTTGGGATATAAACTGTTACTAATTGCCCTACTGCTTGCGGCGGGTCTGTTTTTTAGCTGCTCAAGAATAGTTGTTCAGGAAGTCGACATAAAAGAGCCGTTTATCAGCTATCAAAGGCCAACCGGTAACCCTACCGTCCAGTCGATAGAGTTATATACTTTAGGAGAGCAAGCTATAGCCGAGCAGAATTATAGGTTTGCTTTGATGTTATTACAGCAAGCAGATGTTTTCGATCCAACGAATGTCACTATCAAAGAAAGGATACTACATACTAAACTCATTAAAGCCGAGGCTGATTCTTCTTTTTACAAGCAAGTTGTAGAGTTGGGAAACAAGTATGTTGAGGCAGATTTAATTACTCCTGAACTATACCGATATACAGCTCGTGCACACATTCATTTAGAAGATATAGAACGAGGGATACTACTCAAGAAGCTTGCTTTGCAGATAGATCCTGATCCTTTCCATTATTATGATCTATTCTTCTACTTAGCTCGTCATGAAGAACGGTTAGAATTCATATATTTAGAGAAAGCCTTAGAAAGAGGTTGGAACCATCCACGTCTTATCATTGCTATAGCAAATATTTACGAACATAGAATCCCTCTAAGAAGTAAAGAAATCTTAGAGAAAGCTTATGAGTTATATCATGACGACCAGTCTCTAGTTGAGAGCCTTCTAAATTTTTACCGTAGATTTAATGATTGGGATAGTTTTAGAATAATTATCGATGATAGACTGTCGGAGAACAGATCAGTCAAGGAAGAATATTTAAAGCTGTATCTTGAGCATCTCTTTGCCATAGAAGATTATCACAGGGTTCAAGAAATAGCTCATCTTTATAGATTTATGAGCGATAAAAATGTCAAAAGGAAATTGTTTTATGCAGCTTTCTATAGCGAAGATTACAGGCAGACAATTCAGAGAGGTGAAGACCTTCTTTTACAACACGAGTTGTCTTCAGATGAAATATCGTTGATAAAGATATATACAGGCAAAGCATACTACTATCTGGGAAAGGTTGAAGAAACGGTAACCATTTTAAGTAAAATCAATGACCCTCTCCTGCTTCTGGGGGTTTTTCAGGTATTGTCAGAGAAAGAACGAGCATTTGAGTTGAGTGACTTTGTCGAAGGTATGATAGATAAAGGGCTTGAGAGTCCCATTGGGTATTTTATTATTGCCCTACACTCTTTAGGTAATAATGATCAACAAGGCTTCGATCATTATCTTAATCGAGCTTTATTGGCAGAAGCCGATGATAAAAATATATGGAAGACATTGGCCGTTATCCTATTACACCAAGGTTATGATGACAAAGCAAAGGAGTCACTCGGACGATACACCGATTCGGAACATGAACAAACCCTGCTGATGGGTGAGTATTACTACTATATCGAAGATGATTCTCAGGCTATAAAGTATATAAAAAAGAGCTTGGAGCTAATTAAGGAGCCCGAACCTGATGCCTTTTTAACCTTAGCGTCCTTGTATAACAGAAATAATAAACATAACCAGGAAATTGAGCTGATGGAGAAAGCAGCGAAGATACACCGAGAAGACCCTCTTATCCTTAATTGGCTAGGCTATACATTGGTCGCTCAAACAGATCGATACGATGAGGCTAAAGAATATTTACTTAGAGCAATCGAACTCAACCCCGATAGATATCATATCCAAGACAGTGTTGCATGGCTGTATTATAAGTTAAACGATTACGACAGAGCTCTTTACTATATGAAAGATATCATTGAGGATGGTGTGAGGGATAGTATAGTATCTTATCATATCGGTATGATATACTTAAGACTTGACGAGAAAGAGAGAGCCATAGAATATCTTGAGAAAGCATTACAGCTCAATAATGATGATGAAGCTGTTGCCAAATCAAGAGAAGTTTTAGCATCCATAGGAGAATAATTATGAACAGGTTTGTCTTTGACAAAGTAAATATAATGCTATTCATTGTTGGTGTTATTTTACTGATAATAGGCTATCTTGTGATGTCTTTTGGTGATATTACAATATCGCCCATCATTTTGATGATTGCTTACTTAGTGTTTTTTCCGGCAGCTATAATTTACGGCACTATGAAAAAGCAGCGAGAATCTCGCAACAAGCCCGATAAAAGTATTATGAGCAGTCAGAATGCCGGTAAAAGAAACAAGGATAAATAAGGTTAATAAACTGCATAAGCACCTAAAGGTAGAGAATAAATGACTGGTCAGCGCCTATCTGAAGAAGTAATAGCCAAACTTGATAAGTTTAAGCTCAAAGCTAAGCTGATTGTTGAAGGGTTCATCATTGGCCTGCATAAATCACCTTATCATGGTTTTAGTGTCGAGTTTTCCGACCATAGACAGTATAACCCCGGTGATGCGATAAAAAACATTGACTGGAAGGTCTATGCTAAAACCAACAAGTACTATATCAGAAGGTACGAGGAAGAGACTAATCTCAAGGCTTATATTCTTATTGACCATAGTAAATCTATGGGCTATTCTTCAGGGAATATCACAAAGCTTGATTATGCTAAAAATCTGGCTGCAGCTCTCACGTATCTAATGCTAAACCAACAAGATGCCTCGTCACTGCTCACTTTTACCGACAAGATTACCGCTTATATCCCACCAAAATCTATGAAATCTTACATGAATATTATATTCAACCGGATATATAGTCTTAAACCTGAGGACAGAACTAATACGGCCGAAGTCCTGCACAGTTTAGCAGAGAAGATAAAAAAAAGAGGGTTGATTATTTTAATATCGGATTTAATTGACGACCCTGAAGAAATATTGTCGGGATTGCAACATTTCCGGCATAAAAAAAACGAAGTTATACTGTTTCATATACGTGATAAACAGGAGTATATGTTTGATTTTCAGTATGAGACTGAGTTTATTGATGCTGAAACGGATGAGAAGCTATTAGTCAATCCTTGGATGATTAAGAGTGACTATCAAAAAGAGTACCTTAAAAATACCGAGTATCTGAAAAACAAGTGTTTTGAGTCAAAAATTGAGTACAACCCTATCGACACGGATACTAAATACGACGAAGTATTATTACAGTATCTGTTGAAGCGGATTAAGCTGTTTTAGCCGATGTTAAAAAGTCCTTTATCGAATTATACTCCGTCTTTGAAGAGTGCTGAAACCACAACTCCCAACCAGATTTTTGTTGACGTTATGTATTGTAGTAAAAAGCTTGTCAGACCGTAACAGACTTATCAGGTTGAGTTATTGTGTCTGAAAATAAGAAAAATATAGATGTCTTTTAGGAGGAAATAATGAAAAAAGAATTAATAGTTATAGCGATATGCTTGATGACCGTATCGATAGTTTATGCCCAAAGTTTAAAAGTGGCCTACTTAGATACTGATAGAATAATGGAGGAAAGCCAACTAACTCGTGAAGCCCAACAGGTCTTCTCTGCTGAGAGAGAGCAGTGGGAAAGAGAACTGTCAGAACTGGATAGAGAGATTGATCGCTTAGAATCCGAATATGAAGCGAGAAGATTGACTCTTACCGAATCGGGTCGTAGAGAAGCAGAAGAAAGAATTGAAGCCAAGATAATGGAAAGAAGAAGATACATAGATAGTATCTTTGGTGAATCAGGACTTGCGATGCAGCGTAATGCTGAGTTATTGGAGCCTATCATGGGTAAGTTGAAAGATTCGATCGAGAGGATAGCTTTAGAAAATGATTATGCAATCATCTTTGATGCTATCGGTGGTGGAATTCTCTATGCTAAACCTGACCTCGACATAACAGAACTGGTGATTGAAGACTTAAACGAAGAAACCGGCAACTAAATAATGAAGCATAGAGGGAGCTATCATGAGAATACTTAAAAACCGATATTCAGTTAAGCAAGCAGTAGAAAGGCTCGATGGTTCGTTGACTTTGGTTAGTGAAACATTTATAAGCAACGTAGCAGAACTTGAAGATGCTAATGATAGCTCCCTCTGTTTTTATGAAAGCAAAAAATATCGTCCTCTCCTAAAAAGCCTTAAAGCTGGATTGGTAATTGTCCCATTAGATTTTGAAAAAAAAGACCTACCCGACAGTAATCTTTTCTATACGGAAAAACCCTACTTGGCATTTAATAGCGCTGTATCCGGTTTGATGGATGTAGACAATGTTCGAAAGGATAAAATAATCCATTCTACTATAGTGTATGGTGAGAACTGTGTTTTTGATGATGAAGTAAATATCGGAGCTAATGTAGTAATAGGGGACAATGTAAAAATAGGGTCCGGTACGGTTATCGGCAGTAATTGTGTCTTTCAGGACAATGTAAAAATCGGCAGTAATTGCCGGATTTATCCTAACACCAGTGTATACAGTGAAACGGAGATAGGTGATCAGGTAACAATCCATGCCGGCTCAGCTATAGGTGCCGATGGTTTTGGATATGTTCTCCACGAAAAAAAACACCAAAAGATTAATCATATCGGCAAGGTAGTGATTAGTGATAATGTCGAAATAGGAGCTAACACCTGTATAGATAGAGCTACTATTGGCAAAACCTTCATTGGTAAAGGGACAAAGATAGATAACTTAGTGCAGATAGGACATAATTGCAAAATTGGCCAGCATTCAGTTTTGTGTGCTCAGGTCGGTTTGGCAGGGAATACAGAAATCGGTAACTACGTATATTTAGCCGGGCAAGTAGGTGCTGCCGGCCACCTTAAAATTGGTGACGGAGCGATGGTGGGTGCACAATCGGGTATTGCTGGTAATTTAGAGGCGAGTAAAAAATACTTTGGAACTCCTGCCATAGATGCCGGATTACAGAAAAGAATAATCGTCTGCTTAAAGAGGCTGCCTGAGATTATCAGGTATTTCAATAAGAAGTCGGCAACTGAAAATAATACATAAATATTTAGGTGGAATGAATAATGAAAGAGATGAGAAAAACTATCGGAGGGTCGATAAGTTACACTGGAATCGGTCTTCATACCGGTGAGATTGTGACAATAGTTTTTAAACCGGCTAAAGACGGGGCAGGTATAGTATTTGTGAGAACCGATTTGCTCAATAGGCCTACAATACCGGCTGATATTGATCATGTTGTCGATTACTCAAGAGGCACAACTCTTGGCGTGAAAAACGCTACAGTAGCTACCACTGAGCATGTGTTAGCCGCTATAAAAGGCATAGATATTGATGACGTTATTGTTGAAATAAACGGACCAGAAGTGCCTGTAGCAGATGGTAGCGCAGTAGTTTTTGTCAACTTGCTCAAGAAAGTTGGTTTAGTTGAAGGCGAGAGCGAGAGAGAATACTTGGAATTTGAAGAGCCAATATCTTTCTCGGCGCCTGAGGAGAATGTTGATGTAGTAATAGTTCCATCTAATGAACTAAAAGTCACCTTTATGGTTGATTATCGTCATCCATATTTAGGAACTCAGTATACATGGCTCCCTTCGATGGAAGTTTTCGAGAAAGATTTTGCACCGGCCAGAACATTCTGCTTTATTGATGAGATTTTCTATCTGATGTCAAATAATTTGATTAAAGGTGGTTCCTTAGACAGTGCTTTAGTCATAGCAAATCCCGACATAGACGAAGAGAAATTCCGCGAGTTATATGAGTTTTTCGACTATAAAAAGCCTGTACCTATAGGAGATAATGGCATAGTTAACGAGACGCCTCTCCGCTTTTATAACGAATTTGTTCGTCATAAAGTGGTTGATCTCATAGGAGACATAGCCCTTTTGGGTGTACCTGTTAAAGGGCACATCCTTGCAGCTCGATCAGGGCATAAAACCAATGTTGAGTTAGTGAAAAAGCTGCGCCAGATGTATAAAAAACAAGAGTTGCAGAAGATTTATCAAAAAGATAAGAAAAAGAACATTGTTTTTGATATCAATGCGATCCAAAAGATTCTTCCGCATCGCTATCCTTTCTTGCTCGTAGATAAGATTACCGAATTCATAGCAGGGGAGAGTATCGTTGGTATCAAGAATGTGACAATAAATGAGCCTTTCTTTCAGGGGCATTTTCCTGATCATCCGGTGATGCCCGGAGTCTTAATAGTAGAAGCTATGGCACAAACCGGGGGAATCATGCTTCTCAACGCTTGCGATGATCCCGTAAACAACGTAGCATATTTTGCAGCTATTGATAATGTAAAGTTCAGGAAGCCTGTATTGCCGGGCGATACACTTAGATTTGAGTTGGAAGTAATCAATATGAAAAGTACTATTGCCAAGATGCATGGCGATGCTTATGTTGGTGAGACTAAGGTTTGTGAAGGAGATTTTCTCGCAAAGATTGTTAAGAAATAATAACTGTTACAATTAAAATGGGAATGAAATAATGACGAATATCCATCCTTTGGCCGTTGTGTCAGAAAAAGCTAATATTGGAGAAAACATTAAAGTCGGGCCTTTCTGTTATGTAGGAGATAATGTTGAGCTAGGTGACGATTGTATATTAGAAACCAATGTTCGTATAGAAGGAGTCACCAAAATCGGCTCAGGCAACCGGTTTTTTCATTCGGCTGTTATTGGTTCTCCTTGTCAGGACTTGAAGTACAAGGGAGAGCCGACCAAGCTTATAATAGGAAATAACAATGTGTTTCGCGAGTTTGTGACTGTAAATTGTGCATCTACTCTTGATGATGATACTGTCATAGGTGACAACTGTTTCTTGATGGCCTACTGTCATATAGCACACGACTGCCATTTAGGCAACAACATAATCATGGCTAATGTAGCTACCTTAGCCGGCCATATAACAATAGGAGACAACGTTATTGTGGGAGGGCTTACCGCTGTTCATCAGTTCGTTAAGATCGGCGAGTACTCTTTCATTGGTGGTCTTTCCGGTGTTAAAAAGGATGTCCCTCCTTATGTCAGAGGTGAGGGGATGCCATTCAGACCTATTGGTCTTAACAGTATAGGCCTTAAAAGAAGAGGGTTTGATGAAGAAACTATCAAGAGTATTAAGCGTATATACAAGCTGTTTTATGAGTCCGGACTAAATACCAGCCAGGCCTTACAGAAGACCTCAGCCTTAACCGGATTGACTAATGAACAAAATCGGTTTATTGATTTTATTAAAGAATCAGAGCGTGGTATTTCTAAATAGATAAGTAACCTATACTAATACTACTGTGAAATAATTTGTTATCATTAATAGAGAAGCTATCTCCGGGAGTTTTTAGATGAAAAAGATATTGATAGTAGGTGGGGTTGCAGGTGGTGCAGCTACAGCTGCAAGGTTAAGAAGGAATGATGAAAGTGCTCACATAATTATGTTTGAAAGAGGCCGGCATATATCTTATGCTAATTGTGGTCTTCCTTATTATATAGGTAATGTAATTAATGAGAGGGACAACCTGTTCGTTCAGACCCCTCGAAACTTTAGCATCAAGCACAACATAGACGTGAGAACCGAAACTGAAGTTATTGCTGTCAACAGCTCAACAAAGAGTGTGACTGTAGTTAGCCAAGGCAAAAAATACGAAGAATCTTATGATAAACTAGTTTTATCTCCTGGAGCTAAGTCTATCAAGCCACCCATTAAGGGTGTCGATCTAAACCACGTATTTACGCTGAGGAACGTTGAAGATACTGATAAAATAAAATCATATATAACAAAAAAGAAGCCCGACCATGTCGTTGTCATAGGTGCTGGTTATATTGGTATTGAGATGGCAGAAAACCTGAATAATATTTGCTCCCAAGTAACGATCATTGAGATGGCTGATAGAGTTATACCCTTTTTTGATCACGAAATCTCGGCTATGATAGAACAAAAGCTAACTGAAAATGGAGTAAAAGTTATCCTCAGCAGCAGAGTTACTTCCATTGAAAATGACAAGATAGAGCTAAATAACGGTAAAGCACTACCGGCAGAAATTGTTATTTTGGCTACGGGTGTCGCTCCCGATACCGATTTTCTAAAAGAATCGAGTATAGAGATGACTTCGCGAGGAAGTATAGTTGTTGACTGCCATATGCAAACGAATATTTCTGATGTTTATGCTCTGGGCGATGCCATATCATGCTATCACAAGATTTTAGACGAAAAGCTTAGCATCTATCTTGCCGGCCCCGCCTCCAAACAGGCAAGAGTTGTAGCAGATAATATAGATGAAAAAAATAATTACACTTATGATGGTACAATTGGAACAGCTATCATAAAGATAAATGATATGACCGCCGGGTATGCAGGAATATCGGAAGAATCTCTGATGCGTCAAGACAAGCCTTATATATCCTCCTTTACTCATGGGATGAGTAATGCAGGATACTATCCGGGAGCATCCCCTGTGTCTCTTAAGTTGTTGTTTCACCCTCAAAATGGTGTTATCTATGGTGCCCAAATAGCGGGCTATAAAGGTGTTGATAAAAGGTTGGACGTCATCGCTTCTTTCATTCATAAAGACGGTACTGTGTTTGACTTAATGCAGTTTGATCATGCCTATGCACCACCCTACTCCTCTGTCAAGGATCCGGTTACAATCGCCGGTCAAGTATCTGTCAATATTATCCAAGGTAAAGTCAAGATTAAACACTGGCATGAGATAGAGCATGAAAACAGTGATTTGTACCTGGTGGATGTTAGGGAGCAGGAAGAGTATCAATGTGGACATATAAAGGATAGTGTGTTAATGCCGTTAGACGAGCTGAGAAATCGTTATCAACAGATCCCTAAAAATAAAGATGTTGTGATTTATTGTCGCTCAGGGCATAGAGCTTATCTGGCTTGCCGCATTCTGATGCAAAAAGGCTTTAAGAATGTTTATAATCTTTCGGGCGGGTATCTAACGTATCAAGCTGCTATGAAAATTGGATGTTGCACAGTGTGGTGATTAACAGGTCAGTAATTTGCTTACCTTAAGCAGGTGACACCATAGTTGTAAGCATAGTTAACGTTTGTAGTTTTACCGGTAAAGGTATAAAGATGAGGAAAACTTGATATCTAAGATGTGGAATTTATGGCATGGTTGTCAGAAGTACAGTGAAGGGTGTAGAAATTGCTATGTTTACCGAACTGATAGCCGCTTCAATCGAGATGCAAGCACTCTGTTTAAAACTCAAAACTTTGACCTGCCCACCCGCCGTAAGAAAGATAAAAGCTATCAATTTAACTCCGGAACCTTCTTTTATACCTGTTTTACTTCGGATTTTTTGCTTGATAAATGTGATGAATGGAGACTTGAGGCGTGGGAAATGATTCGAGAAAGGACTGACTGCCATTTCCTGTTTCTAACGAAAAGAATCGAAAGATTCGAGTGTTGTGCCCCTAATAATTGGGTTGACGGGTTTGATAATGTAACTGTAGGTGTGTCTTGCGAAAACCAAGAAACTGCTGATATAAGGTTGCCTATTTTAAAGTCTTTACCAATAAAACATAAGGTCATCATACATGAACCTTTGTTGACACCTATAAACATAAGCCAATATCTCGATTCAGAAATTGAAGAAGTTGTCGTTGGTGGAGAATCAGGTAACGAAGCTCGGCCATGTAGGTTTGACTGGGTGCTTGATATCCGGGATCAATGTGTTGCTGAAAAAGTCCCTTTCACCTTTAAACAAACCGGAACTTATTTTATCAAGGACGAGGTAAAATATAGGATACCTCGCCGATTACAGCATATTCAGGCAAAAAAAGCCGCTATAAACTACTTGAGCCGCATAAATTCGGAGCTAAGGCTAATATGAAATGAGCGTCGATACTAACAATCCTTCTTAAGTTACTGGGGGCTAGAAAATTTACCACAGAAAAGGATCAAGTTGGTTTCATTATCTTTGATGAAAAAAAGAAAGGGACGATCCACTCTAACTACAATGGGGTCAGGTTCGATAGAAGTAGTTCTCATCACTACACCGGTTGCAGCAGCAGCTTCCGTTCCTTTTTCATCGACTTCTATATATGCTTGATGTATAACTTCGTCTATGAAAAAATCGATATCATCATCTATCATCGCGGTGAAGTCAGCATCTGAATCAAAAGCTTTTGTCATGCCTAACCGAGATAAGAGGCCTTTTAGTTCGTATTTTTCTTCCATCTCGAATTTAGGTAGATGCAGCTCAACTCTTTGATGCGTTTTGCCGTTTATGATTCTATGATACAGTGCATAGTCTATTTCTCGGATAAAATCTGGTTGTTCTTTATGAGGCAGGATGATCGTCATGCCCAGACTTCCCCCTTTATAAGGTATATTAATAGCTTGAAAGCTATTCTCTTGGTAAAGAGCTAGCTGTTTGGTCATTTTCATAAAGGACATATCATGTTCTTCAGCAGCATAAAAAGTACCGGTTTCAGTATTTTCCGGATCAAACTCATAAGTCCATTCACCCAAGAAATAGATTGCGTTGGTCAGAACCATTTTAGTTAGCGGGGTAATGCTGCTATGCTCAAGCAGATTCTTGATCTTATCATTAGTTTGTCTTTCAACCCAACGATTAATTATCTGTCTACTCTCTTCGGGCTGGCTTGCAAAGTCAACCTCACTGATACCGGCTTCGTAGAAAAGATTTGCAAGCTCGAGGTAACCAGAGTTAATGGTGATTTTTTGGTCAGCCCATAAAGCATTAGCGGTAGTGAAAGTCAGTCCTTCAGATTGCTGCTGTTGCTGCAGAAAGTTGTTTAACAATCTATACCCCTGATGGATAAGCTCTGATTCTTTAAAAAGACCTTTGTCCGCTGTTTCATTTTGAATTTTTGAGAAAGTCTTTTTCAATTCTTCTTTAGGGGTTAGATGATGTAAAACCTGAGCCATTTCTTGTTTGGTTACACCGGAAGCGCCTAAAGATGTTAAGGACATGGCATTGGAAATAGAATAGGGTGAAAAGAAGATGTTATCTTCTGTTAGGTCGGTCAGTATGTCAAAAGCTAAATGGTTTATAGAAGAAGCAGTAAGCAGCTTTAATTCTTCCTCATAACCTGAACAAATAATAGTGAACATCATGACAGTTACCGTCCATACAAGCGTTTTTTTCTTCATCATTGCCTCCCAATAAGGTATTGTAGGACAGTCTGAGATAAGACTGAGATGTCAACTTAAATATTTACTATAGGCATCCCCCCGTTTTTTCAGAAGGGTAATTTCAATTGCATAGAATCGGTGTTTCTACCTTTATAGGGGCAGATTTTATACCTCGTAACAGAAGCAAGACATGTTCTTACAAGGTTA
>PWNZ01000210.1 GCA_003564135.1 Candidatus Cloacimonadota bacterium | reverse complement strand
TAGGTATTTCAGATTGAGATAATAATACATTGGCGCAGTCTTTAATTAGACCGTGCCAATGTTGTTTATATTGTTTAGGCTCCAAATAACTATGCTAAACAACTATTTCACTATCATAATCGAACCGCTTTCTGCTAAGTTCTCCGTCTCGATGCGGTACATATACATCCCGCTGCTTACCATCTGACCGCTGCTGTTTGTTCCGTCCCAATGGATACTGTGACTACCCTTGCCGGTATAAGCATTTATCAGCGTCCTGACACGCTGTCCTTTGGCATTATATACGGCAGCTATCACATCACCGGCTGTCGGCATTGTGAATCTTATCGTGCAGCGGATATTCCCACCGCCCCTTCTCATCTGCACCGGATTAGGATAGGCATAAGAGGAGATTTTTGTCTCTTGAGTATAATCCTCTACCCCTGTAATTCGTTGGTATTCATAAGCACCTAAATCAATCGAATCTCCGACTATCCGCTGTTCTCCGGCTAAGTCATATTTCTCGAAAGTATATCCGGGGATATTGGTAGTTCCAGCATTTATAGCAGGGGAGCCTCGTACCGGTTTATAGCTATGCAAGTCAGGATGGCCCGTCTCACCTAGAAACAATGGGTCTTCCGTTATTATGTTGTTGTAAGTAAAAGAGTAATTAACTGACCCAATGCCGGAAAGTCCGTCTTCAATTAGGTTATGGGAAAAGTGAGCCTTACCTGTCCTGCTAAAACCCCATAAAGAGATACTATCCCCCGAATGTTGATTATCGTAGATAATGTTATTATAAAATTCCGTAGTAAGTCTATTTTTTACTAACACCGCAAAGTCGGCAAATGTATTGCCTGCAAAGGTACAGTTTATTATTCTCACGCGCCGGTTCTCCAAATCTATTTCATCATTAATTCCACCTCCTATGATAGTTAAACCGTCAGTTGCGGAGATACTTCCGTAATCATTAGAATTAGCTATCAAACTATTGGAAATAGTGACATCTGCTTCCGTATTGCAGCGAGAAGAAATTCCCAAACCGCCCAGGGTATTGTCAATATGCAATCTGTTTAAAGTAGCTGTATGTTTACCTGAATAACCGAAAGATGAAAATTGTATATAACCTCCGGCAAAGCTGGGATGTCCGGTTACGCGGATATTGTTGAAAACGGTTTCTTTTGCTCTCGAAACTCCAAAAACATAGCGTTGTTTCATAGGGTTAGGATGGCCTTCAACTAAATCGATATTCTCTAAAATAACTGTATGCCCTTGTGACTCAGTAGCGTTGAATAAACCAATACTAAGTGGAATAGAAACAAATGCGTATGTTCCACCTTTCATCACAGCATTCCTCACGGTAAAATCACCCACGTCAACCCTTGCATTGGCAATAGTTGATTTCCCTTCGGCATCTACAGTCCATCTCGTGTCCTCAGTCATGCTTGTCAGAGTTACATAGGGTTTAAGATGCAGCGGCAGCAGTTCTCCCGTCTCCGAAGGCGAATACAACCCTTCTTCAATATATATGGTTTGAGGTTTAAGACTGTCCGCCTTCACTTTCATCAAGGCATAGGAAATCCGCTTCAGGGGATCACCGGGAGTTAAGCCGCTGTTTTCATCCGAACCCCATGTCGCCACATAAAGATCGGACCTCACCTGGTCAACAGCCGCCGTCTCTGCCGATACGCTAATCTCGCCGCAGCTATGATGAAAATAGTAAAAATACGGGTCTTGATGAGTTACGGTTCCTTTTCTGAGCTTGATATCAAGATAAGGTATTTGCTGCCCATATATATCATTACCTTCTATACCGGAGTTTTTAAAGACATTATTTTTCTTTTCTGTGTCGAAAAAGTATTTTTTAATAGCAGTTGACCTTAAGGATACTAAAAAAATCCCTCCACCAAAAACGGCTGTATTGTTGGTAAAAGTGTTACCCTTAAAAGTTACTTGAGAAAAAGCAAATTTTCCTCCACCTCCAGTTTCAGCACGGTTGCCGGTTATCAAACAATCCTCGATAACCGCTTTTGATTCTATGATTAATAAACCGCCTCCCTTAGTTGTATGACTGGCGGGAAAAGGCAAACCGCCGCTGCCTCCGGTTAAAGTAAGCCCTCCCAGATAGGCATTTTTACTTTCAATAATTTTCACTGCACTTCCCTTCTCTTCGGCATCTATAATCGTTTGCTTCACATATTCATCATTTCCGGTAGTCATTAATTTGCTAAAAATACTCAGGGCTTTTCCCAAGTAATCGACCTTCTCACGGTATCTTCCCGGATGGACTAAAATGCTGTCTCCGTCGGCAGCATTGTTCACAGCAGACTGGATAGTAACGAAATCTCCGCTGCCGTCATGATTTACTTCCCACAACGTCGAGTCGAGGATTGAAAATTTGGCATTGAAAATGACAATAGCCATAATCATCAGCCATTTTGATTTCGTCTTCATATTATCTCCTTATTTTTTTTATTGATTCTCGGAAATATCCTGAGATAAACTGTTACATTCTTTCATTTTAAAGGAGGGCACGACGGCTGCCGTGCCCTCTTGTCAACTTGTTGTCACGGCAAGAGATCTTTCTTGCCGCCAATTACTTATTTCAACATTAGCATTCTGCCCTGCAGAGAATCCTTACCGGCAGTTATCCGGTAGAAATATACACCGCCGGCAACAGGACGATTATTATCGTTACGACCTTTCCAGACAATACTGTAGTTCCCCGGTGTGTATTCACCCTCAGCAAGGGTCTTTACTCTCTGTCCCCGCACATTGTAGATTACTATCTCCACGTCGCGAGTCTCACGTAATGAAAACGTCAGGGTTGTTTCCGGATTAAACGGATTGGGGTAGTTTGCTCCACCTTTTAAACCGGTTATCACCGGAGGCGGGTCTCCTTTTGCCGTAAACCGGATTAAGTGATAGTCACCGTTACCGGCAATAATATCATAAACCGGCTCCCACTCTACCAGCTTAAAATTATATACTTCCAGGGTATGAGTATCGAAAGCGGGATATACGATTCCGTCATTATCAAGGAAATAGAACTCAAGGAAATCTCCTTCATATCCTTCCGGATTTACGAGTATTTGTTTAGGTGAACCGTCACTTACCGCACCCCCTATGCATTCTTGGAGATTCGTATCGGGGAAAATTCCGACCTCAAGAATATCGCTATAGTCATCTATCGATGCTACCTCAATAGCATGGTAATCTTTCCCTTCATCCCAGGAGAAATGATCGGGTGTATCGGGTAAGACTTCTTCCCAATGCTCTCTGGGATCATAAGTAAATGGTTTACTTGAATTACGCCAAGAAAAATCAATGTCATAGTTAACATAATCTTTCAAGTCAATCTTGTATCCCTGTCCGAATTCCATAGTTCTATAGCTGTTATAGAAGGGACTTGCGGGATCGTTTTTCCAAAACCAATTGCGGCTGCGAACCATGTCAATATCCACTCTAACCGGACCAGGCAAGGCTCTACGAATCGGCTGAGAATTAGCTAACCAGTAACCTACCCAGCTTTCACGATCGTGATTCAGAGTAGCCTCGATATCACGGGCACATAGTTCACCGCTAATTTCGGCGCCATAATTACCCCAAATGTCCTGATGATGGGTTATTTGATAACCTTCATCAGAGGTAAAGGAATCTATTTCCGGGTCCCCCAGAGTCCAAGAATACTCAGGTGTTTGTCTATGAATAGAATTATAAGGGTCATTATCGTCTCTGACATGAATAGCATGGATAAATCCTCTTTCCATCGTCTCGATAGCCGTATCTGCCGGATCGAGTACCGGAAAACTATCCCAAGTACGTGTATAAACTCTTGTTTGACGAGAAGGTGTCACCGGCTTTTTCACCCAAGTAATTTCTTGTGGCGAAGAGATATTCTTGAAAAGCTGTGGCTGACCCCTGCCGGGGATGAATATCAACTCATCATCTTCCAGGGTGCTTGTGAGAAACCAAGAAGATGGTAATTGAGACATAACAACGGCAATATTACCGAATATACGATATTCCAAGGGATGGGATGCACCGGTGTCATGAGGATGATTTGTATTATAACGCCGGTAAGCAAAGGTCTCAAACCCGTCTGAAATTGTAAAGTTCCAGGAGGTGCAGCCATTTTCACCGGTATCCATTTGAACTGTTGACAAAGCTCCCCGTAAACCTCTCAGTATATCCCAATCGTGCAGTTTAATATTAGCCATTAAGTATCCGAAAAAGATTTTCGAGTTAATATCGGTATTTTCTTCATAATACTGATCCCAGAAACTTTCATTCCATTGCTCAGAGGCGACAGTGGCTTGCAGCCAAGTGTCCATAGCATCTATCGGAATACTAGAAATATATCCGCAGTGAGAAAAACTAAAGGTCCGTTTTTGACCATACGGGCCGCCCCCCCTCTGGAAAAGGAAAGGATTATCATTAGGAAGATCGGACGGGCCGAACATACCACCTCTTATATGACCCATCACCATAGTCCAGTCAGTACCGTCTCGAATATCCTCATAAGCTGCTGCATATTTTTCGCCACCTATTGGGCTTTTTGGGCTTAAATAATGAGCATAACGGTCACCGGGAATACTATGATGAGGATCATTCGGATCACCGTATATGTATCCGGGACCGGTTTCTCCTGTTGAATGATAATCAGCGGTATAATAAGATATCCCCCAACCATATTTACCGGTATGTACAGACTGTTTTTTAAGCTCTTCAAAGGCAGAGGTAAATCTATCATTACCACCGTCTTTTCTTCTTACTAACGTCAGAAGTCTGCTTTCCTCACCACCATGTAAATATGGATAGCCATTATTTAGATTATAAATATCAGCTTTCCAGGTCTCTTCAAAATCCCAATTGACATAAGTATTCTCAGCATACGGGAGCGTCATTTGATCAGTTGTTCTAGCTTCGCCTCCGGCGGAAGTATTTTGCCCGCTGGTTTGGCTGTCCCAGTAGCTGTTGGTTACGGGCCGATTGTTGCTACCAATTAAACCTCCTACAGAACTATTACCGGTAACAGACCCCATACTGTAACTGTATTTTATCGTTGAATTATTAAAATTACTACCGATAAGACCTCCAACACCGTCATTACCTGTGACTTCGCTTTTGCTGTAACAATTCTCCACAGTTTCAATATCATTCCATGCTGAAGGACAAATAAAAACACTCCCGATCAAACCACCAACGCCGTTATAACCTTCCACTTCTCCTGAACTGTAACTGTCTCTCACAAAGGAAAAATTACTATGTCCAATCAATCCACCAACGTTATTTTGGGAATTAGCGGAACCATTAATATCACCTGCAGCATAACAGTTAATCACATGAGAATCATTAGACAACAAACCAACAAGACTGCCAACGTTACCTCTACCAGTTATTTCAACATCCTTCAAACCTAGATTTATAATTGTAGCTTCGCGGGCATAACCAAACATTCCAACATGAATATCATCCGGGCGGTTTATGTATAATCCGTATATTCTATAATGATTACCGTCATATCTACCTTGAAAGCTACTACCTAAATCAGTCCCGATAGGCTCCCATCCTTCTCCTTCATTCCAGGGTGGAACGTCTAAATCAATATCGACAGCTTGAATGTAATGAGCTAACGGTGCTATTCTTATGTCGTTCAACTCTTCTGCATTACTTATTTGATAAGGGTTTGATTCAATTCCTTCTCCGTCAAACGGAGGTTCTATAACGGTATCCGGGTTTTTTAGAATAAAGGGATAACCAGCATAGACATTTTGATATCCTCTCCAAGTGTAAACAAAATTCCAATCGACATAAGTATTCTCATCATACGGGTAGGTCATTTGTTGAGTAGTTTTGCCTTCTCCTCCAGCTGAACCGCTCTGTCCGGAGGTTTCTATATCCCAATAGCCGGCAGTTAACGTGCCGGCACAATACCCAATTAAACCGCCGACCGTATCAATTACCTGTGTTCTCACAGACGCATTAATCCTTTCTTCAACTCGACCTAAGATAATTGGAGGTGGTTCTTCTTCTTCACCCACAACTTCAGCAGTGGAATAACAGTTCTCAACTGTGCCGAAATTCTCACCAACTAATCCTCCTATAAAACTTTGCCCTTCAACTAAGGTCAAAGGATTAGTATAAGAGTTTTCAATAGTTCCAAAGTTGTCTCCGCTTATACCACCAACCATCTGATAGCCTAATATATCACTGGAGCTTACGTATGACTCCTCGATTATACCATCGTTCAAACCGGCTATACCGCCAACATAGTAAATTCCGTATACTCCTGTTCCATACACAGAACAGAAAAGCACTGTTCCCGCATTCCAAGAAACTATACCGCCGGTAAAATCCTGTCCATCTACCGCTGAGTTTACAAGCTGTATTCTAACTAAAGTACCGCTTGAATATAAAAACAACCCGGCATCACCGGTTGTAGAAATACTAGCAGTAATAGTATGATAATTTCCATAATACACTCCACCGAAAGATGGTATCGGCGTGAATATACCTAAATCGACATCATCCACTTGAATAAATGCCGAATCAGGATAGTTCCTGATATTATCAAAATCCGAGGCAGTAGCTATCTGCCACGGGTCTTCTTCAGTTCCACTCCCTCCGCTAAAGGAAGTGGCGGTAACGGGGGTAATTAATCCCAATAGGAGGACTGCCAGAGCAATCCCTATAATAAATCTTTTATTTATCTTTATCATTTTTGTCTCCAATATTTTGCTTGTGGCTTTGCAGCCGGTAGAAGGTTTTAATGGGAATAAAACCGTATTATAGGCTGCCGATAAGCAACAGAAAATAGAACCAAATAACACGACAACCTGCTATTTTTAAACCGGATCAGTACCGAAACAGAACATTTTTCTTGACTTCAGCACTAATGCACTTATTGTAAAGGGGATGTATGAAGGCCTGCACCTTCACTAAACAGGTTATGTAAGACTGACCTGCAAGTGAATTGCAGGCCGTCCAATGAAGCGGTTCACACAACAGATTATAAGTCTTAGACAGAAATAAGGTAATAGTAGAAATCCGGGGGGGGGGGGGGGGTAAAGCAGTTAAACACAGTACACCTCTTGCTGTTTTCTTAGTTGCATCGTATTACCTTTCATTATAGATTCTCCTGTTATTCAATCGAAAATATTCTTGAAATCATCCTTGCATAAACTACGTGATTAGTCTTATTATCTCTCTCAAAGCCTTTTCTGAAGCTGTTTTTATTACTCCTTACTCCGTTGATTTTAAATCTACTTAAACAACCTGATCACCACTTGCTATTGTGTCAAGCATTTTCTCAATTTTTTTTAGAGCTACGAGCTGTAAACAGCATCAGTAAAGGAATAAACCATTATTTCAGAGATGAACTATATGGTTACATTGATTATAAGTCTGCCTCCTTATTCAAAGATAAATGTCATTCAGACCAAAGGGATTAATTGAT
>PWNZ01000276.1 GCA_003564135.1 Candidatus Cloacimonadota bacterium | reverse complement strand
TGTGTAACAAGCTCATCTTGAGCTTGATTTCTATGTCACAATAGCATCCTTGCTCTTGTAAACGACTCATTTTAAACTTGTGTAACAAGCTCATCTTGAGCTTGATTTCTATGTCACAATAGCATCCTTGCTCTTGTAAACGACTCATTTTAAACTTGTGTAACAAGCTCATCTTGAGTTTGATTTCTATGTCACAATAGCATCCTTGCTCTAGTTAAGCGACTCATTTTAAACTTATGAAACGCCCATGACAGCAAAAAGTGCTTGGTGCTTAGTGATTAGTGCTTGGTCTGAAAAATGAAGACACCCGAGAGGATGATTAAAATACCGGCTAAAGCCGGTGATCCTGTAATCTGCAGAATCTGCGGGAGACATTTATGATTTATGGTCAATTAAAAAAATCAGTTGACATTTAAACGTCATTATGACTTGAGTAACCACAATCATATTCAGACTTAGGATACGATTTAATAATATCTAACCACTAACTTAAAGGATGGAGTGATGAAGATGATATTTTCGATTATGAAACTGTTTGCGAGCCGTTTTCAAGGCTTAACAATAACAACATTTATCTTTACCTTACTGATTTTACTTATATTGAGTCCGGCATACCTCTTATGTCAGACGGTAGAAGAAATAAAACGTCCCGGCGGCGATTATTTCTGGGGTGAAGGTCGTTCCCGGGATAGGGACGAAGCTCGTGATAGTGCATTGCGTGAACTGTCAATCAATGTTGCCACCAACGTATCTTCAAGTTTTGAGAGTATCATTCAGGAATCAAATGCCGATACTCAGGACTTTCTGAGAGCGGTAGTCAACGTAAATTCCGCCGGTTATTTCAGAGAGTTACAGCCCATAGTGGATAGAGACGGGCGTGATAATGTATTTCTCTATTTCATTCACCGTGATTACCTAAAAGGGGTTTATGAAGAGAGAAAGCAGGAAATTATCAATATGTATGAAACTGCCAACAGAGCAAGAGAGATAGCCAATATATCAACTGCTCTGCAATTTTATTATCACTGCATTATTGTGATGAATTCCATACCGGACAGGGTGATTGACTATAATGGCAAAAACTTAAGGACGGAAATCCCCTTGGCAATTCGTTCCGTTTTGGATAACGTGAAAATGGAGTATGAGGGGGATGTCAGGGATAGGGATGATATGCGGATTGTTAATTTGGCAGTGAGCTATAAAGGGAGACCGGTACAGTGTCTTTATTTTGTCTATCTGGAAGGGGGACAGGAAAACACCAGCAGAGCACGAGAAGGCAGAGCGGTTTGTGAACTGTACAGAGCCTCTGTTGATTACACGAGATTAGATGTTGAAATTGAGTATCGTTTTGCCAATAGGAGGGAGTTGTCCCCTACCGTCAATGAACTCTGGAATGTAGTTAACAGACCATCCTTTGACAACAGAATAAGAGTTGATTTACAAGATACCGTTCCGGAGCCAACCCCACCGCCTGAAGTTACAGCGGCGACAAGTGACGGTTTTGAGGTCTTTCTCAAGAATGAAATTGATTGTCCCGTCGAACAGGATATTAAAAAGGAACTCTTTACCTTTTTATCTGTTTTGAAGAGGGGTGAAGGGTCGCTTAGCAGTTTTGATCACGACTCTTTTATTAAGGAAAAAATGGGAACTATGTTCAGATTCAATAACCCGACCCTCATAGATAACAGCTTCCCTATTGAGATCAATAAGACCTGGGACGGCTGGGAGGTACGTAGTATCCCCGTATCATGCCGCTACCCTTCAATCGCAACCCGAACTGTGGAATATCTCGTACTCGATTTTGATGAGCAGGGGAAGCTCAGAGATATAAACTTTAATGTTTTTGACGAACTGTACCGGTCTTATGTCAATAATGAATTATATTCTGATGAAGAGTTACTACAGAGGCAAGTGATAGTAAAGTTTTTAGAAAGATACCGGACAGCGTTTTTGAACAGGGATATCGAAACCTTGGAGACTATCTTTGCTGAAGAGGCGGTTATTATTGTCGGCAGGGTTCTCCGGGCAGCAGATAGCGAAAGGCATTACGAACTTGAAAGAAGTACAGAACAGATTGAATACCAACAATTTACTAAAAGAGAGTATCTTGACAGACAGAGAAATATCTTCAACCGGCAACGGGATATCCATCTCGGGTTCAACAGCTTTAATATCCAGAAAAGAGATACCGATACCGATGTCTATGGGGTTAGTATGAGACAACAATACGCTTCCAGCGGGTACGCCGATGAAGGATATCTCTTTCTGCTGATAGACTTTGTTGAAGAAGATCCGAAAATCTATGTCAGAAGCTGGCAGCCCCAAGAATGGTCTAATGATCAACTGATAAGAATGAACGACTTCCGCATCCTGAGATAAGAGAAGAAATGTACGGACAGGATGAAAGGGTTTAGGGTTTAGAGTTGAGAGAAGATAATTGTAGGGACAGAACCTGCCCTCGCGAAAGCGGGGGACACCGTGCCTGTCCCCAAAAGAAAAACGAATATGAAAAACAGGGACAGTATGGTATCCCCTGCTCAAGCACAGGGGCAGGCTCTGTCCCTACACCTTTATTGTTATTGTCTTTTATTCGTGCTCATTTGTGGTTAGGTATTTGGTTCCGGCTTGTCCGGGTTAGGATTTAATATGAATAGAGAAATTCTTCGTGGAAAAGATATTGACAAATGAAAGGTCTTAGGTGAATTAGAAAAAAAAGGATGTTTTATGAACCGGATTAATGAAATAAAGATTGATGGTAACGACCTACAGGCTATCTTAGAACTCAAGCGAGAACTAACTAAAAGGTTTATAAATGCGGAAGTTGTCGTTTATGGTTCTAAGGCAAGAGGCGAGGCTGAACCTGAATCTGATATTGATGTCTTAATTCTCTTGCAGGATGACGTTGACGACAGACTGCGAGAAGAAGTGTTTCACCTTGCTTACAAGATTGAACTAATATATGAGGTTGTCTTCGGTATTCTGGTTCAATCTAAAAGCTTCTGGAACTCTCCACGTGCTAAATCGATGCCTATCCACCATTGTATTGATAAAGAAGGGGTAGCGGTGTGAAAAAAGATGTAATCCAATACAGAAGAGAAAGGGCTAAAGAGACACTTACTGAAGCAAGTATCCTTATTGCTAACAACAAGTTCTTCGCCGCTGTTAACAGGATCTATTACGCAGTTTTTTATGAAGTTAGTGCACTGCTTTTAATAGAAGATATAGTGTCATCAAAACATAGCGGTGTTAGAGGTTATTTTAATAAACACTTCATTAAAACAGGATTAATTCCTCAAGAATATGGTGATTTCTACAACAAAATATTTGAGTTTAGACAGAAAAGCGATTATGAAGATTTTGTCGAATTCGAAGCGGAAATGGTAAAAGAGTGGTACCGGAAAGGGGAAAGTTTTATGGTTGCAATTGACCAAAAAATTGATGAATTATTGGCAAGTATTATAACGTAAAATCAATTCGGTGCAAAGAGAAGACCTCATTGTACGGACAGAGCCTGCCCTCGCGAAGGCGGGGGACAGCGTGCCTATCCGTACGATGAAGAATAGATTTAACAGATAAGGAGTAACTGTAAGTAAAACAATATGGCAGAGAGCATAATAACCGGCGAGAGCCTGTTTATAAATATCCGCAGCCTGATTGAGGAGAGCAGAAAGAGAGTTGCCGTTACCGTCAATAATGAGCTTACATTGCTTTATTGGAACGTCGGTAACCTCATTCAGCAAGAGATATTGAGGTATGAGAGGGCTGGATATGGGCAACAGGTAGTTAAGAAGCTATCTGAAGATTTGATGAAGCAATACGGTAAAGGTTGGAGTTTGAGGCATCTTTATAACTGTATCAAGTTTCGGGATGTTTTCCCCGATGTTCAAATTGTGCACACGCTGTGTACACAATTGTCATGGAGTCATCTTCGGGTCTTGATGGGCATTGAAGATGAACTCAAAAGAGGTTTTTATGTTGAGATATGCATGATGGAAAGATGGACTGTAAAGCTGTTGCTGGAACGGATAGACTCAATGCTCTACGAACGCACGGCTATAAGTAAAAAACCGGAATTGACAATCAAGAATGACCTTCAAAAGCTAAAGAATGAAGGGAAAACAACACCCGAGCTTGTGTTCCGTGACCCCTATTTTCTTGATTTTCTGGGATTGAAAGATACTTATTCCGAAAAAGACCTTGAAAGTGCCATTATTTCAGAATTGCAGAGGTTTATTCAAGAGATAGGGACAGACTTCGCTTTTATTGAGCGGCAGAAACGAATCGTTATAGACAGGAGAGACTATTATGTTGATTTGCTGTTTTACCATCGAAGGTTGAAAGCGTTGGTGGCAATCGAGTTGAAATTAGGTGAGTTTAAAGCAGAGTATAAAGACAAGATGGAACTCTATCTAAGCTGGCTGGAGAAGAACGAAACTATAGAGGGGGAAAGTCCACCCATAGGTCTGATCTTATGTGCCGGTAAGCATTATGAGCACGTAGAACTGCTGCAACTGCATAAGAGTAATATTAAAGTCGCTGAGTACTTAACGATGCTTCCACCTAAAGATGTTTTACTTGAAAAGTTTCATCAAGCCATAGAATTAGCAAGGTCTCAAATCGATGTTAGAGGCAAAGATAGAGAATGAAGAAATCGGACGGCCAGATCGTAAAACAGACCGCCGGGCTGTTATTAGTAACGTCCGAGCCGTCCGTTGTACAGGATACTGTCCTGTCCAAAGCTAACGGATCCTGTGAGGAAGATGAAAAAGGATTTGGGACAGGGGACAGTCGCGGTATCCTGTCAGTACAGATAGCAGATAAGGAGAGATTATTTAATGAGAAAAATATTATTGGCACTATTGGTCTGTCTGGTAATGATACCATTATCGGCAGGGCTTAATGAAATGCGGATAGTCGGTCAGGCTGAAAGAACAACCGACATAGTATCTGCTGAATATCAGACGGTCAATCGTGAACGGGCAGCCTGCATCATAATTGTCACCGATTTAGACGTGGAACTGGATTTCCGTCCTAACGGTCAACTTGTCGCAGCCGTTCAGGAGGCACCGGGGCAGTGGAATGTTTATGTCTCCCCTTTTGAAAGGAGAATAGATGTTTATGCCTTCGGCTATGAACCTTTGACAGTCATTCTACGAGAGTTCGGTATATCCAACTTGCAGAGTAATGACGTTTATCGTCTCCGCCTGACAGGTGACAGAATTGACGGCGGCAGTATAGAAAACATCTATATAGCCGTTCAGGTTACACCGTCAAATGCTTCCGTCTATTTGAACGATACAAAAGTGGAGGACAGCATGCAGATACTTGCCAAAGTCGGCAAGAACTCGCTAAGAATCGAACATCCGGGATACAAGACAATCACAGAAGAGATAGATGTAAGTGAACAGAGGCCAACATTTTTTCAGTATCGGATGGAATTAGAGGCTGAAGTACCTATACAAATTAACACCAACCCCTCAGGAGCAAACGTATCTATAGACAATCTTTCAATGGGATCTTCTCCGGTACGAGCTTTCTTTAGTTCCGGAAGGCATAGAATAAGAATTGTCAAGGAAGGTTATAAGGAAATTGATGACTGGATTGAGATAGAAGATCCGAGTACAGCAAAGATCTATAATTTGGAAGATATTAGGGGAGCACTTACTATTAAAACAAATCCGATTTCCAGTATCTATATCAACGATCAACTCCATCCTGAGGGGGTAAGCAATCTCAAATTATCTCCACAGTTAGTTAGGATAAGAATTGTTACCCCTAAAGCGGACGACATTAACCGCAATATTGCAATACGAGAGAGAGAAAACCTGGTGCTGGAACTGTTTCCTGTATTGCAAACAGCTACCGTCAGAATTGATGTAATCCCTGTAGATGCTGATGTTTTGTTGACAGGTGATGAGGGAGAAAAATACTCTTCAAAAGGAGGCACAACCTTTGAGGATGTTACTGTCGGCAGGTATGAACTGATTGTCAGTGCTGAAGGGCATAAAACCCATAGAGAGAGTTTTGAGGTCAATAAGGATGATGTCGTTCGCAAGCAGGTGATTTTAGAGGAGGGATCAGATTTGGGAAGAACACCCCGATTTGTTAATTATGAAGAACCCCCTCAAGTTGTCAAAAGAGTTCCACCTGAATATCCCAGATTTGCCCGACTTTCCGGTATGCAAGGTTCGGTAGTATTGGATTTAGAGCTTTTTCGTGACGGTACTGTCGGAGCAGTTGAAGTTGTACAGTCTCTCCAGAGCGGTCCGGGAGGTTTAGATGAAGCGGCAATTAAGGCAGTTAAACAATGGGTGTTTACACCTGCAAAAAGTGACGGTAAATCTGTAGCTGTTTGGGTTAGGATTCCAATAAATTTCAGATTGGACTAGATTTGTTTTACAGACGACCAAGGTAATGAGAAGCCTGTTCACTCGGTAACGGTTACCAGTTTTTTCATCGGTGAGTATCCGGTAACCCAAGAGGAGTATGAGTCGGTAATGGGGAATAACCCTTCTCGTTTCAAGGGTGATAATCTCCCTGTAGAGAATGGCAGTTGGTATGATGCTGTCGAGTTTTGTAATAAGCTTAGCATCAGAGATGGTTTAACACCTGTATACAGTATCAATGGCGATACAATCCAAAACAATTGGGCAGAGGGCACGATTGTTGCAAACTGGTCTGCTGACGGTTATCGTTTACCTACCGAGACTGAGTGGGAGTATGCTGCAAGGGGTGGCAATAAGAGCAGAGGATTTACTTATTCCGGCAGTAACAACATTGATGAGGTTGCTTGGTATAGGGGTAACTCCGGTCGTAGTCTCATCCTGTAGGCAAAAAGAGGCCTAACGAGCTTGGTGTTTATGATATGTCGGGTAATGTATGGGAATGGTGTTGGGACTGGTATGGTTCTTATACGAGAGGATCTAAGTCTAATCCCAAAGGTACTGATAGCGGTACCGACCGTGTGTTTCGCGGCGGTGGTTGGATCCTCGATGCGACTTACTGCACTGTTTCCTATCGTTTCAGCGGCTATGCTACGTTTAACAGCCGCATTCTTGGTTTCCGTGTTTCCAGGGTTATCCCCTGACCTTTTGCCCTAGTGAAATAAGGTGCTTCGCAATTACACGGTGTAAAGTATTTTACTTTTTTACCTTTTTGATAATATGTCAATATTCCAATCAACGTTAAAGGAAATCTTGGAGACGTTAAGAGCCGAAAAGTCATTGGGGTGCAGGGGAGTTATCCCCCTGCAGAATCTCTCTAATCTGATTACCCAGTGTAAGCTTATTTGTTGCACTGGTGGCGGGGGACATTTTAACTCAAAAATGCAGCAGGGATAATTATTACGTGAGTCAAATGATATCAAAATAATGGAACGCTGTATTTATCACTTCCTTTTACCCATAAGTGTATCTGAGCACGAAATGATTATACAAGGGCAAGATGCCCTTGAGACCTTGGTCAAGCTCTGGAAGAACTTGATACA
>PWNZ01000195.1 GCA_003564135.1 Candidatus Cloacimonadota bacterium | reverse complement strand
GGTGGAATTTCTGCGCCAGCACCGCTTTGAGTACAAGGGCAAGCAATACCCGCTTTCCAGCGAAGGGATTCAACAGGTGCTCTCGACTCTGTCCGCGCCGGGGCTGGCCGAGGGGCTGATGGCCGCCAACGAGGCAGTGCATGACATGCTCACGCTGGGCATTACTATTAACGAGTTCATGCCCGATGGTAAACGCCATGCGGTCACGGTGCCGCTGATCAACTGGGCCGATATACAGGCCAACCGCTTTATCGTCACCGAGGAGCTTGAGGTGCAAAACGCCTCGGCCACCGGTCTCCGGCGGCCGGACCTGGTGGGCTTTGTGAACGGTATCCCGGTGGTGGTGATCGAGGCCAAGCGTGCGGCCTCGGGCAACCCCAACAAGTCGATGATTGACGAGAGCATTAGCCAGATGATCCGCAATCAAAGGGTGGATGAGATTCCGTATCTGTTTGCGTTCGCCCAGGTGCTGGTGGCGGTGAGCCAGACGGATGCGCGCTATGGCACCACCAAAACCCCGCGCAAGTTCTGGTCAAAGTGGGTAGAGGAAACCTTCAGCGAGGCCGAGCGCCACGACATCAAAAACCGGCGGCTTGATCCCGCGCAGGTGCAAGGGCTGTTGGCCGAGAGACCGCCCAAAGTGCGTAGTTACTTCGAACAACTGTGGCAAAAGCCGGTGTTGCCGACCGAGCAGGATGAGCTGCTGATCGGCGTTTTGCATCCCGAGCGGCTGTTTGCCCTGCTGCGTTATTACATGCTGTTTTACAAAAACGAAAAGATCATCGCCCGCTATCAGCAGTTTTTCAGCATTGAGGCCTTATTGGAGCGCATCACCCGGGTGGATGACCGGGGTACGCGCCAGGGTGGTGTGATCTGGCATACCACGGGCTCGGGCAAGTCCTTCACCATGGTGTTTCTGACCAAGCTGCTGGTGCTGCATGAATCCCTCAGGCAGTGCCGGGTGCTGGTGGTGACCGACCGGGTGGACCTGGAGAAACAGCTCTCGGGTACTTTTGCCGCCGCCGGTGCGCTGGGGCTGGCATCCACCAGCAGCGGCGAGGCCGGCAAGGCCCGCATGGGCACGGGCCGTGAGCTGGCTGAGCAAATCGGCAAGGGCAGCCAGCGGGTGATTTTTACCCTGGTGCAGAAGTTTTTATCAGCGATCAAACACAAGGCCTGCCACAACCCCAGCGAGAACTTGCTGGTGCTGGTGGATGAGGGCCACCGCAGCCATGGCGGGGAAAACCATCAGCGCATGCGCAAGGCGCTGCCCAATGCGTCTTATATCGCCTTTACCGGCACGCCGCTGATGAAAAAGGAGCGCCGCGATACCGAGCAGACCTTTGGCCCCATCGTGCATGCCTACACCATGCGCCGGGCCGTTAATGACGGCACGGTGGCGCCGTTGCTTTATGAGGAGCGTCGCCCCGCGCTGGATGTCAACCAGCAGGCGCTCGACAAATGGTTTGAGACCATCACCCACGGGCTGAACGAACAACAAAAAGCCGACCTGAAACGCAAATACGACAAACGCGGCACGATCTATGGCGCAGAAAATCGCATCCGCCTGATCGCCTGGGATATCGCCCTGCACTTCAGCGATAACTTCAAGCGGATGGACAAGCCACTCAAGGGGCAGGTGGCCTGTGACAGCAAACTCTCCGCCATCCGTTACAAGCAGCACCTGGATGACACCGGGCTGGTCAGCTCACGGCTGGTGATCTCACCCCCGGATACCCGTGAGGGGCACAGCGAGGTGGATGAGGCCGAGTTGCCCGAGGTGCAGCAATGGTGGAAGCAAAACATCAAGGGCGACCCCCGGGAATATGAGCGGGAGGTGATCGAGCACTTTGGTATGGAGGGCGACCCGGATCTGCTGATCGTGGTGGACAAGCTGCTGACCGGCTTTGATGAGCCGCGCAACGCGGTGCTGTATATCGACAAGCCGCTGAAGGACCATAACCTGATCCAGGCCATTGCCCGGGTGAATCGGCTGCATGAGGAAAAGCCCTATGGCCTGTTGATCGACTACCGGGGCATCCTCGCGGAGCTCGATACCGCCATTAAGAAGTATCAGGACCTCGAAACCCATACCCAGGGCGGTTTTGATATCGACGATATTGATGGGCTTTATCGCAATGTGGCGGCGGAGTACAAACGCTTGCCGCAACTGCACGAACGGCTCTGGTCATTCTTCGCTGATGTAGAGAACCGGCAGGACCAGGAGGCGTATCGGCGCGTGCTGATGCCGCGTTACGCCGCCGATGAGGATGGGGTGGAATATGACACCCGGCAGAAATTGCGCGAGGACTTCTACGAGGCGCTGACCGCATTTGGCATGTGCCTGCAACTGGCGCGGGCCTCGCGCTCATTCTTTGAGGACAAGGCCTTTAGCGAGGAGTTAATCAGCACCTACAAGCGTGACCTGAAGTTCTTTGTCGATCTGCGCAAGGTGGTGCGCCAGGATGCCCAGGAGACGGTCGACTACAGCGCCTACGAGAAGCAGATACGCAAGCTGGTGGACCGCGATGTGGTGGGTGTGGAGATACAGGAAGATGATGCGCGCTATGACGTATCACGGCTGGGTCATGACCCCGAGCAATGGGATGAGCAGAAAACCCGCAACGAGGCCGACACCATCCGCACCCGCACCAAAAAGACCATTGAGCAGGACCTGCAGGATGATCCCTATGCACAGAAAGTATTCTCCGAGCTACTGAAAGAGGCCATTAAAGAAGCCGAGGCGCTGTTTGATTACCCCGGCAAGCAATATGCCCTGTTCCGGGATTTTGAAGAACAGGTAAATGCCCGGCGCACGCCGGGCATCCCCGAAGCCCTGACGGACCGGCCCCATGCGCGCGCATTTTTCGGGGTGCTGCGGCTGGTGATGGGGGATGAAGACATCGATGCCCGGATGCAACAGGATGAACAAGACCTGATCGGGCTGGCGGAGCAGATTGAAGACACCGTGCGCCAGGTGGTGGCCGAGAACACGCTGAACCCGGGTGGCATTGATGCCGGCATCCGCAAGGCGTTGCTGCCGACGCTGTTTGATCGCTTCGGGCTGGACAAGGCCCGGGAAATACTCGATCAGGTGGTACATATCGTACGCGTGGGGCGCAGCAATGACTGATATCCGGATGGATCAAAGCCAGACCCATGCGGTGCAATACGGTGACCAGCGGTTTCAGTTCCTGTGGCGACAGCACGAAACCGAGGCGCAGATCCAGCAGACAGCCAACAGTACGCGCAAGGCGCGCATCCATGTCCACCCCGACGGCGTGGTGGAAGTTGAAACCCCGGCCGATGCGACCCTGGCCGAAGTAAAAGGCGCCCTGCTAAAACGGGCACGCTGGATCACGCGGCATTTACGAGAGATACATGCGCGCCAGGCTGACCTGCACCACAGGCAGTATGTAAGCGGAGAGTCCGTTTTCTACCTCGGCCGCCGTTATGTGCTCAAGGTAGTCAAGGATGCCGGCAATCGGCAGGTGAAAATGTTGCGGGGCCAGGTTCGAGTGGTTGTTCCGAACACAACCAGGGAAAGTGTCAGGAAGGCCCTGTACCAGTGGTACCGAGCTCGTGCCCATGAAGTCTTCAGGCGCCGCATCGAAGCAGTCGGTAATGCCCTGCCCTGGATCAAGCAGGTGCCGTCATGGTCAATCCGGGAGATGCAGACACAATGGGGCAGCTGCTCTCCTGGTGGGGCAATCCTGTTGAACCCGCACCTGGTTAAAACCCCGACGCGTTGCATCGACTACGTAATCTTGCACGAGCTCTGCCACCTCAAGGAGCACAACCACAGCCCCAGGTTCTACAGCCTCCTGGATCAGGCCATGCCCGACTGGCAGAAGGTAAAAGAACGCCTAGACGGCGTATCGGACATGTACTTGAACTATTAGGCAGCGCTGGCATGACTTCAAACTGGATAACATAAAACCGGCGTGCGAGGATGGTCAGCATAAGGTGATAAAACCATGAGATGTCTTTGAGGGACTTGGCCTGGGGAGACTAACCCGAAAAACAAAACACGCATGGCCAGGGGGTACTGTTGCACGCACCTTGAATTGCCGGCCGGCATTGTCATTCAAGCACCTGGGTTTTTAGTTGAGGAGTGGGGAGATGAAAAGTTCGAGCTCAATTGTCGCGGGAGTGCTCATACTTTTGTTTTTGGTCATTAATTATGGCCATCACTTCATTGAGCCCAATTCAAGTGGGGTTTCTGGGGCTTTAAGAACAAGCTCACTAAAGGTATCTAACCTTAAGTTCAGCTGCGAAAAGCAAGCCGATTATGGTGAAGAGGTATTTCAGGACGAATCCATAAATGAAGATGAAAGATGGGCTTTATCCAGAGAATGGTTCGATATGGCTTTATCATGCGACTCTCCAGTCGCCCAGACATATCTTGGTGTAATGTACATATATGGGCTCGGCTTTGAGAAAGATAAAGAACATGGAATCAGTCTGTTAAGAAAAGCCAAATCGCAGGGTCATAGTCAAGCAGCTAGTAGCTTAGGTGACCTTTATGCTTATGGCGATCACATTGAACCTAACTGGGACTTGGCTATCGAAAATTACAAGTATTGTTCGGAAGCCGGAGATTACTATTGCAAAGCGGCACTATCCGAAATGTACACATACGCAGATGAACCTAATTATTTCAAAGCCTTTGATCTTGCGACATCAGCCGCAGAGGCAGGTGAAAGCCGGGCAAAAGGTGTTTTGTCAGATCTATACCTGAATGGTCATGGTGTTATAAAAAATACAGAAATGGCCATAGAATGGGCGGAGAAAGGCGCAGAACTAGGGGATGTTTTATCTCTAGAAATACTGGCTTATCTCTATATTGAGGGAATAGGATTTCCGCAAGACGGAAAAAAAGCGATTGAGTTATATAAAAAGATTGCAGAGCAAATTGCAGAGAATGACGATGGTTACGCCTATTTTGAAATAGGTGAAATATATTATTATGGCCTTGGAGGTATTGAAGCAGATAATGAAAAAGCAGCTTCATACTACCTTGAGGCAGCCAGGAGAGGCGATCCTGATGGTGAAGTAGCGGTTGGAGAGTTTTACTGGGCAGGTATTGGAGTAGGTCAAGACTCGGCGGAGGCATATAGATGGTTTAAAAGAGCAGCCGATAACAACCATCCTGAAGGACTTCTAAATCTGGGCTACATGTACTTTTCAGGGGATTCATCTATAAACCTGAGCGAAGATGATGAAAAGGCATTTCGCTACGTCAAGAAAGCGGCTGATTTAGGTTCTGCAGTTGCGATGTCTGAAGTTGCCTGGAGTTATCATAGAGGCCTGGGTGTTAGACAGAATAATATTCAGGCATTTGAATATGGACATTCGGCTGCTGAACGCGGAATTCCCTCAGGGAAAGCTATTATCGGATACTTATTAGCTACAGGCACTGGGGTTGAAAAAAACCCAACACAAGGTATTGCATGGCTGGAACGGGCAGCTGATTATGATGATCCTATCGGGCTAGGGTATCTCGGCCAGGCATACAACTCTGGTGTTGGTGTACCTGAAAATCCTGCATTGGCAAAGCAATATTTTGAAAGAGCGCTCACCGCCGGCCATGTTGAATCTGCAGCATACCTTGGCGTTTACCATGAGTTCGGAATTGAAACAGAAGTAGATTACTCTCACGCGTATGCTTATTATGATTTTGCTGCTCGTAACGGAAGTCATGAGGCAGACGAATTAAGAGAAGAGTTATCCTCAGAAATGTCAGATTCTGACATTGAAACAGCACGTCAAATAAGGCATCAACTTGAATCTTTATTAGAAGGTGTAATTCTTTATTAGTCTGTTCATCTTAAAAGAGTGTTTATGCTGACCCAATTGAATGGAGGATGGTCAGCTTGAGGTGATAGAACTATGAGCGGCATTGAAATAGGGCTTTGGATCGCCCTCGTTGTCTCGGTCTTGTACTACATCTGGGTTGGCCACACGGTAGTCTCGCAGCCACGCTTCAACTGGCCAGCCCTCTTCAGGAATCATGCTGTAGCAGCGGTGCTTATCAATCTACCTTTTGCCGCGTTCTTGGCCATAGTTGTGGCTGCGTTCCTACTCACTGAGCAGGGGTGGTGGTTTCTAGCTGCGGCAGTGGGAAGTTTCTTTCTGTTTGCGGTACGGCCGCAGCCCTTTTGACCAGCAGGATGGATGAAAGCACGTGATCATGACATTTTGATGCTTCTCGGAGCTATCAGTCTGGAGGCGTAATGCAGTCAAAATCTATAACAAGAGAATTCCTCAGCGCATTGGCCGAGCACCGAGACGCTGTGTCAACTCTCGTCATAAATCTCTCAAACGATGCGTTACTGGACTTGCCAAATGCAGAAAAAGTAGTTGGGGGCTCCGAGTTGAATAACAGTGTTTCGAGCCCCCAGGGATACGACTTAGTGGCTGCTAACCTTCCGTTGGGAATGGGTCGGAAGAAAACTGAGATCGGCGGCTCAACTATCAACGCCCGGGGGAATTGGGTAGAACTTTCTAAAGCAATGCACTTGCTTTCTCCCAGGGGTCTGTGTGTCGCGCTGGTAGAGCCCACTGCGTTTGGGATTTCAGAAGGGCCAAAGTTTCAGAGCGCGCTGGAGAGAGAAGGTTTTTATTTGAATGGGGTATTCAATACCCCTCCAAACTTTCTCGCGACAACCTCCATTCGCCCGGTCATTGTTGTATTCAGCCGAGAAGAGCGGCCAGGCTTGTTTGTCGCCGAGTTGGAGGGAGAAGCCCAGGCTGTTGCGATTGCCAAGGCCTTCATGAAAGATGAGCGATCTAGTTCACTACATGAGGGGATGTCGATTGCGGCTGAGAAATTCGATGGCTTTGAAAGTTTGAAGGCACGACTTCAGATCAATCGGCTCGAAACCCAGTACAAAGACTACGAAAGCCATGTCCTTGGCGACATTGCTATTGAAATGAATACAGCTCGATCCGGGGAGTCGTTGAGGCACAAGGAAAACTCGGTTTACGTCCCAATGATCGGGACTTCCGCCGTCACCAGCGAGCTTACAGCGGTAACAATAAAGCATCACAACATCATTCAGGTTGTGTTGCCCGAAAAGGTGAAGAGCCAGTACGTTGCAGCCTTCTTCCGCTCCGACCTGGGTTTATTGATATTGCGGTCGCTAACGCGTGGGGCATTCATACCTAAAATAAGCAAATCCAGTCTTGCTGAAGCTAAAATTTCCGTTCCAAGCCTGAAAGAGCAGGAAAAAATTATTGATTCAGAAAGCCAGCTTCAAACACTCAAAAAAGCAATTGAAGACCTTCAAAGAGAGCTTGCTTTAAATCCAAGGAATGCATCCGCAATACAGGGGCAAACGCAGGACATGCTTAAAACCATCGGCAGCCTTACCGAAGCCGATAGAATCATGAGCCTGGCTCGTGAGGGAGAATCAGGAACTGTCGAGTTTAAGGAAAGTTTCAGCCTGGATGTAAAAAAGGGAACAAAGGAAAAGTACATCGAACTTTCTGCGCTTAAAACAATTGTGG
>PWNZ01000158.1 GCA_003564135.1 Candidatus Cloacimonadota bacterium | reverse complement strand
TATATGTGAAGAATTGAATAAGTCTGAAACTAAATTCCCCGGTACGAATCTCCGGCTTTGCTACGATTTAGTATCATTTAATAATCCCTGAGGTCAGGAGTTCTGAAGGTAGCTCTGCAGGGTCAAGATAGGCAGGCCATTGTTGATAACAAACAACTCACTATCAAAATAATAGATTAGTCCTATAGAGGAATTACCATCAATATTATAACCGTTGGTTGTTTGTCTATAACGTACGGATATTCTTGAACTACTAACCCTCAGGATTTCTTTAGTCAAACCTCTTCTATTTACCGGGAAGTAAAGGAGTAGTTTATCCAGTATCTCATCGAATACCGTTCAAATTCTAAAGTATCATCAATTGCCGGAACTCTGATGACTGCAAAGTTTCCTCTATAATTTGAAACTCTATTCCATCCCGGATTCACTTTTATCCGCCCATCTAATCAGGTCTCCTATTTAATCTGCTCTGCTCGAGCAATCAGCTGCGACCTTCTTTGCTGCAATTCTTCTCTGCTAAGCCCATCATTTTGGGCTGTTAACACTACCGACATACTTATCATCATTACGGCAGCAACAATTACACGTAACATAATTTTTCCTTTCGGCTTATCAGGCGAATAATACTCGCCTTCATACTAATCTGGCAGCTTCATTGTTTAGCCCTCATGTTTTTCTTCTTGAAAAATTGCCTACAATTCTCATTTATGTCTAAATATAATGTCCTGTCAATATATATTTATAATACAGATAATTTGATGATCAAATATCTAAATTACAGCAACAGCGGAGACGAGACGACAGATAAAAGGTTTCTATTTATGTATTAGAGACATCTGGATCAGGAAATTAAAATATCTCCTGATCCAGTGCAATAAAATGTAAAGTTACCCTGCGGTGAAAGGGAAAAGTGTTAGCACGAGGCAGTCAAGTTAAAGAGATTTTTCAGAACACACAGATGAATTGAACCACGAAGTGATCGAAAGGGTCTCATCAAGAAACGCCATCAATTTAAGCGAATAACAGGAACACGAATCAACACAGGCTAAATATCATGATAATTATGCCTTGTACATCATAAATTGTACATTATTGACATGCTCAATTCAGCTCAGCATTTCTTCATTCTTTCTTCCTAACGACGAGAAAGCCTGCCTCTTTGAGGATTTCGTATTTGCTCTGCATCCGTCTAATTTCATTCCAGAAGACCGCTTTTCTCGGTTTTTGCTTTATCGTTTTAGCGGGTGGTGCAGGTTCTTTATTGTCGCTTTTTATAGAGCTGCTTTTAATATCGGCGCTTTGTAATTCTCCTTCTTCTTTTTCAATGTGAAGTATCTTATCCAGTTGGTCGAGCTTGATATTTTCTTCGTCGCCGTTTACCATTTCCGCTGCTACAGCCCATTTATTCAGTTTGGCAGTCCTTTTCGGATTGAACTCTATCTCATCCTGCCAGATAAACTTGAGCAGATTAGACATTTCTCCGTTGCGGGTATTAACGGCGTAATAGTATTCCTCATCCTTTCCGTCATACTCGATTTTAACCGTCTTTGTTTTCTTGTAATCTTTGCTGATGTAGAGTTTGTCGGTCTGCGGGTCGGAATTATGGGGATCGACAGCTCGATAAACTTTGAGAATAGTACCGTCAATTACATCTTTCTGAAAATAGAAGTTCTTCAGTCTCAGATTTACCTTATCAGCTTTCAGCACCTGATAGGGATAGTCGCGGTAAAGCTCTCTGACTTTTTCTTTCCGCTTCTCGAGAGGTTCCTGCGAGGCTATCTGCATAATTGTTCTTGCTCTTATGCGCAGTGGTGTGTTTACCTCGGTCTTGTATTTCCAGGGTTCATATAACTTTATCTGCTGGCTGCCGTGCGACATCTGGCAGACGAACCAGCCCATCCGCCCACGGATAGAGTGCGCCCGCTGCTTGTTACGTTGGAAATCCCTCGGCATACCGAGATAGTTCCATAACGATTCCGACAGCCCCGAATAAAGCGAGAGCGGTATCGCCGGCTGTACGGCAAACATACCGTCAGTCATCTTCATAACTTCCAGGTTCTTTTCGTTTAAATTTTCGTCGGTAGTTTTCTTTGGCATCTTTCCCTCCTGATTAATTGGAACAATGTTTTACACGAATATGATATACTATTTACACGAATCCCATTCTCAACGCTGAACGATTTCTATACCAACTTTATCTGCTGTTAACAATGCATCCCGGACACTATATGTCAACAAAAATAAGGTTTCAGGTGGGTTGTTATCAGTTATTATCGCCGTAACTTATTGGTAGTCAACCATTTATATGTTTGTGAAATATTGGTAAAGTAGTCATATATCTATGGTTTAAGTAGTAATCGGATTAAGCCGATTACTACTATCAACAGGGATAATACAAAGGAATCTCAGTTGTCTCTTGCCGAAATATCTCCTGCATTTTGAGAATAAAAGAGAATTCCTTGTCTGCCTCCTAAACTAATTTGAATCTGCCGTAATTTTGAAGAGATTATTTGATTAGCAGCATCTTATTCACCTGATCGTAACTGTCTGTCCTCAATCTGTAGAAATAGACACCCGAACCGACATACCTGCCATTGTCATCTCTGCCGTTCCAGATTAAGCGATGCTCTCCTTTTTTTAGCAAGCCGTTGTGCAACGTTTTGATTAGCTGACCCCTCATATTGTATATGGAAACAGTGGCTTCTGTATCTTCTTCTAGGCTGAATTTTATTGTTGTTTCCGGATTAAAAGGGTTGGGATAATTAGTTAATGCTAAACGATGAGGAACTTCAGCAATAATATCTTCTTCAACCGAGACCGGCGCATCTTGTCGTTGGTAAGGATAACCTGCGTTTATGCTGTAGTCTTCGTCTGCTTTCCAGACATTCTCAAAATCCCAGCCAAGATAAGTGCTCCCGTCATACGGGTAGGTGAGTTGTTCAGTTGTTCTTCCTTCTCCGGCGCTTGAGGTCATCATTCCTGATGTTTGCGTATCCCAGTAGCTGTTAATCGTGCTTGAATCGTCTTGTAAACCTACTAAACCTCCAAAGAACCGTCTTCCGCTGACAAATCCTTTGCTATAGCTGTTAATTATGGTGGAACTCAGCTGCCATCCCAACAAACCTCCAACATGCCAACTACCGGTTACTATAGTACTGCTATAGCTGTCACGAATAATAGAATTTGTTTGTCTCCCCACTAATCCGCCAACATCTCCTATCCCCTCCACATTTCCTGTGCTGTAGCTGTTATTGACGGCTGAGCGGTTTCTGTTAAATCCTAACATACCACCTATACCGGCTGCCGCATTTACACTGACAGCGCTGTAGCTGTTATTGATGGTGGATTCTTTTTGCCTCCCTACCAAACCACCTACATATCTATTCCCGAACACTTTGCCCGTAGCGTAGCTGCTCCGCAGAGAAGAGTCTTTCATTTGTTCTCCCACCAAGCCACCTACACAATTACGCCCTGTTATATCGACGTTTGTAACTCTCAGGTTTTCTAGTAATGCCTCAAGTGCATATCCGAAAAGGCCTATCATATCACTATTTTGCCGATTAATAAAAAGAGCGTCAATAGTATTATCTTGACCGTCGTAGGAACCGGTAAAAGGCAAGTTATCAGGGTGATCCCAATACTTATGTACACCGATCGGACTCCAACCTGCACCAGCAAACCAATTAACTGTCTCCGAGGCATCAATATCAGCCGTTTGAATGTAATGTATTGACCATCTAGCAGACTGATTTGGATCAGGGACTACATCATCACCTGCCGCTATCCAATAAAGGTTTTCCAAACTTTCAATCTGATAAGGACTCTCTTCAGTGCCTTCGCCCCTTGCGGGCGCTTCAGCAATCTGAGGTTCTAATACTACCACACCACCTATCAACAAGGCAGTTACCAACATCAACCTGAAACATGATTCTTTCTTTAGTTTCATTTTAATCCCCCGTATTTTATTATCGTAAACTTAATCAACACTTAACCTGTATATCGTACTGTTATATCCCGTCAAGCTTTATTATCTCTAGAGATAATTTGCAGTCAAAAATTAAATTCCAATAAAGTAATCCTGTCCACTGTACTGAAGATAACCAGCGATACCTTAGAAATCCGTAAGAGATTATCTAAAGAAAACTATAGCCGGTATCAATAACAACGGTTTCAACAATATTTTTCGATCGGCATAGTTTATGCCTGGTGGTTTTTCAAATTCATTTGACAATAAAGAGCCGGATTATAGAAAGATTCGGTAATAGGCTGCATCAGCTTTACCTAAAAAGCCAAAGAATAAGGTGGAAGGATGAAAAAGAGACCCGCTGTCGTCGGGATAGTTAAAAGAGCTCAGATATGGGACACTGTCAATAATGAGGGCTGGTATCATATACCGGTCAAGAGTGCTCCGCGAAATATCAGGCAATGCCGTTATCTTGCTTTTTATTTCCCGAGGCTGTATAGCGAAGAAAGACGTTACCGGGTTATTTATTATAGTGAAATCAGGTCTATTGAGATATTCAAGAGGATAGAATTGTTCCCCCAAGATGTAAAACACATCAAGGCAAATAAAAATTAATACAAGCTCAATCTGGCTGAAATCAAGAAACTTCCCAAAGCTATCCCGAGCAGAAGATGGAGATACATTGTCTTTATCCCGACCAGTTTGGAAAGATTGTTCTCTGCCTTAGAGATAAATGACTTATATGATACCAGCCCTCTGGAAGAGGCAGTGTACGAAAAACTGAAACAGAACCGGATAAAAGCAGAACGACAGGTTTATGTAGATACCGATTCAGCTAAATATTGTCTTGATTTCGGTGTTTTTTGTCGGGAAGGTAAGATAGATATCGAATGTGACGGAGAAACTTATCATAATATTCCCGAAGCATATACTAAAGACCGGGTACGTAACAACGAACTGACCAGTCACGGATGGAGAGTACTCCGTTTCGGAACAAAGCAGATCAAGAATGACATCGACGGATGCATCAATATGATAGCAAAAACGGTTGAATTACTGGGCGGGATCGAATAGGGTTCCTGACTTACCGGCTGCGGATTATGAAAGCCGCTGTACCTGAGACATATCTTGACAAATAGCTCTTGACAATCAGATGCCGTTAAACAAGCGTTTAACTGTAAATAATAAAAACGAAGAGGTCTAAAAGATGAGTATCATTGAACGCTATGCAGCAAATCCTATCCTGACTAAAGACGATATACCCTATCCTGTAGCTACGGTTCATAATGCAGCCGTCACGAAGATGAAAGATGAATATATAATGCTGTTCCGCTCTCATAAGCTCAATGGTCGCAGTATTATCGGTATAGCTCGCAGTGATGATGGGTTCAATTTCAAACCCGGCCCGAGGCCTTTTATGGAGCCGGTTGGGGTTGGACTTTTCTCCGAATATGAGGAGTATGGGGTTGAAGATCCGCGAATAACATATATTGATGGCGAATATTTAATTACCTATAGCGCTTATTCTCGTCACGGTGTTCGTATCGGTTTGGCCAGAACAAATGATTTCTCAGATATAGAGCGAGTAGGCTTTGTTACTGAAGCGGATCACCGGAACGTGGTGATATTTCCGGAGAAGATTGATGGCATGTATGTCTGTCTGAATAGGCCTCATACCGATATAATTCCCTGGTCTATCTGGATATCTTATTCGCCCGATTTACTTTTTTGGGGCAGAAGCGAACTGCTGATAAAGCCTTTGTCATATCACTGGGATGAAATGAAAGTCGGCCCCGGTGCTCCACCTATAAAAACAGATAAGGGATGGTTGCACATTTATCATGGAGTATTTTCGACTATGGACGGCAGCGTTTACCGTCTCGGAGTGGCTTTGCATGACCTGAAGAACCCGGCGAAAGTTATAGGCGTTGCTGATGAATGGATATTAGAACCTGAAAAAGAATATGAGCGCACAGGCTATGTTCACAATGTTGTATTCTCTTGCGGGGCAGTGCCGGAACCAGATGGCACCGTGAAAATCTATTGGGGAGGCGCTGATACGGTGATGTGTGTGGGAGTTGCTGCTATTGCCGATTTAGTGAATCTATGTCTGGAAAAAACCCGACCACCTAAATAACTGAGGAAACGATGAAACTTGCCATTCTGTCGCCGGTTGCCTGGCGAACGCCGCCCCGTCATTACGGGCCCTGGGAACAAGTTGCTTATAATATTGCTGAGGGTGCTGTAGCGAACGGTATAGATGTAACCTTATTCGCTACAGGAGATTCCTTCTGCTCGGGTAAAACATTATCTGTCTGCCCGCAAGGATATGAAGAAAACAAACAGGTCGATCCGAAAGTGGCCGAATGTATGCATATCAGCTTCCTGATGGAACAGGCTGAGAAATACGACCTGATACACAATAATTTCGATTTCTTACCGTTAACTTACAGCAGGCTGATCAATACCCCGATGATTACCACTATACACGGATTCTCGTCGCCGAGAATCGTTCCCGTTTATAAGCGGTATAATGATATCGTGAAGTATGTTTCAATCAGTAATGCCGATAGAAATTCTCAACTGGAATATATAGGAACAATATACAACGGGATAGATAAAAAGGATTTCACCTTTGAGTCTGAAGCTGAAGACTATCTGCTCTTTTTCGGAAGGATACACCACGATAAAGGGGCTTATGAAGCAATTCAAATTGCAATCAAAGCGAAGAAACAATTGCTGATCGCAGGTATTATTCAGGATAAAGAATACTTCAAAGAGAAGGTCGAACCGTATATCGATGGAGAACAGATAATCTATGCAGGGGAAGCAGGTCCAGAGAAACGGAACCGGCTGTTGAGAAACGCCTGTGTACTGCTGCATCCCATCAACTTTGCAGAACCTTTCGGGCTAAGTGTTGCCGAAGCTATGTTCTGCGGTACGCCGACTATTGCCTTTAATAAGGGGTCTATGCCCGAATTGATAGAGGACAGTGTGACAGGGTTTTTGACCGCCAATATTAACGAGGCTGCCGACAGAATTGCCGATGTACCGAACATACAACGTCGAGACTGCCGCCGAAGAGCTGAGTTGCTGTTTAGTCTGGAAAAAATGGCGGACGAGTATCATCAGGTCTATAAGAAGATTCTGAGTAAATAAGAGCGGAAAACTCGTACAGATTTACCGGATTTATACAACAGGATTCAGGATACCTCACGCCGCACTCATAACAATTAAAACATACCATCGATTTGCTGCCAAATGAGTAGAAGCCTACTAGGCAACAAATCACTGGTTAACTCCAATAACTACGGTAGAGGGAAATTTTAATAAAATGTACTCAAAGCGTAGTAAAAACGATTACGAAAATGTTAAAAATACTAGACCATGACTTTGAGAATGAAAAATGAAGAATGAAGAATTTCACCACTGAGGAACACTGAAGACACTGAGAAGTTTAGAGTTACACCCGAGGGGATGATTAAATTGCCGGCTAAAGCCGACGTACCAGCCGACTGAAAGTCAGCGTTCCGGAACCACTGGTAACTGGTAACTATTTT
>PWNZ01000096.1 GCA_003564135.1 Candidatus Cloacimonadota bacterium | reverse complement strand
TTTGTATCAAAGCGAAGCTTCGCCGAACGGAGTTAGGCAACTATTATTCTTCGCCGAACGGAGTTAGGCAACTATTATTCTTCGCCGAACGGAGTTAGGCAACTATTATTCTTCGCCTAGCGACGCAGGCAACCGAAATCTTGAGCTTGGCAATTATGTCTCCAGAGTGAACAGAAAGGCTTAAATATGAATAGCTAACTCCATAGTAATAGCTTCCATAAGCAGAGAGTTTTAGGGTTGAGAGTGGTAACGTGATGACGTGGTTGCGTGGTGACGTGGATTATTTCACCGGTCATGAACCGAAGTTTTTCTATGTTATTGCTTCATATTCCGAGCTTCCCTAACAGACTATATAAGCGAAATAGAGTTACCAGGTTCGGATATTTAAAGCAATGACCGAAAAGGAAAGCTAACTGACACAAAAACACGGCACTAAACAATTGATCTATGATTAGTTGTGCTTAACAAAGTTGCCGGTCAATGGATATTCTTAAAGTCCGTTAAAGCCTGTTATCGCTGGTATTTTTGCTGAATAAAAGTTAAGGCGAATCAGAAGATTCGCCTTAACTTTATAGTTTAATCTCTTTATAGACTTTCCGGTGGATTCTTAAATATCCATCTGAGTGTCAGATACCCTAAGTCTCGCAACTCTTCAGTTTCGTATCCTTCAAACCTTACAATCGGATAGTGTGGAGGCCCTGTCCTTTCGAATCTCATATCAGTAGTATATCGTTTATCATAACCTACCCATCCTGGAGCTGATGCGCCATATCTTGGAGGATCATTGGGCTGTAAGGTATTATCAATATCCCAAATACCCACGTCAAACATGTTTCCCGGTGGTATACCGACAGCACCTCTTCTCCTTTGAGCTATGGAGCCGAATATATAGATATTCTCTCTCCACTCCACTACTTCATCAGCATCATGAGGGTTAGGTGTCCATCCGGGAAGTCCCGGAACATTTACCAATGGTCCCGGTTCCGGCCATATCGGATTGTACCAAGGATAATCCATACCAGGAGGCCATGGTACAGAAGAGGTTGTTGGATAGTTAAACAAATGAAGGTCAATATATCTAAAGAATTCACCTCTCCAATACTGAGAAGGTGTCGAGCCTTTCGGTCTTCTGTACTGGAAAGTAAATATTCCATCCTCCCAAGCATTCTCCGACTCGCCAACCGCTGCATAAGCACCATACATATATATACTTTCAGTGTTTGGCTTGAGCCTTACTGAATCAACCGGATCCCAGTGTCCATATTGAATATAAATTGATTCTTCGGATATTATCCCCAAATAATCCGTCGCATTGGGTGGGTGGCTTGGATTGCCTTCACTATCAAGCCCATCCGGTCTTTCTCCTGGTGTCGTACTTTGGTAAGTGAGGTCTCCTTTGAGATAAATATCATGAGAACTAGCCCATGTTTGCCTACCGCCAAAATTACCGGATATCCACAACTCCATCGGTAAAAATATCGATGAATTTGACAAGTTACTACCTTGGACATGAGTCCATACTGTGTCTGTTCTAGGTATTTGATTTACACCAACTGAGTCACCCACAGGACCATAAGGGGGGTATGTACTGTATATCGTAAACTGATTATAATCCTCAATCCATTCCTCCGGGGGTAAAGACTCAGTCCTCATCTCGCCAACATATAAATCATAATGACTACCGTCAACATTAACATAGGCGATCGCATCATCATCCTCTGCAACGCCTAATGGAGATCTACCGTGCTGCCTAACTAAGGAGGCACTTGGTTCAAAGGCTATTCTGGGATAGTTTTCAATAAGCCCACCTCTAAAAACGTCTTCTTGCGGATAACTGCCACCACCTGAAACTCTAATTTCGCCACCGGTAGTGACTAAACCGTGAAATGTCGGCCAGCGACTAGCCATAGAAAAGTTGATATAAATATCTGAGTTACTATGTACCCTGCCGAATATTATATCTCCACCATAAAAAACTATTCCCCCTTCTCTATCGTCGATGTATCTGTCAACGTCTGTAAAATAGTGGAAAAGAGCTAAAGTCTGTAATGACTTGATAGTGTTCTCTCCATACCTTCTAACCGGAATCCGATTATCATCACGATAGATATCACCATCTCCCCTCATCCCGGAAATCAGTGTCCTAATATTAAAACCGCTATCAAGCTCACTATCAAAAGGCTCTAAAATTGTTCTTGCCGTATAGCGTGTTCTATGGCTGCCAAATTCTACATCCACATATCTTGTCGGCAGTACTGATGACGGAGGTACAAAATCCATAGTCTCAAAATGACTGGCAATAAGCCTTGCTCTGCCCACCTCCGATCGCAGTAAATGAAACTGTTGTAGTCCGTCTAATTCCAGCCTAAAGCCGGCTGTATCTCTAAAGGCAATTGACGATAATGACACACCGGACATTATTGCTACTAGAACAACAACCAGTGCAATAGCTATATTTCCTTTAACGTTTTTTATGCTCATGTTAAATCCCCCTCTTTTTTTAATTGGGTGTTCCAAGAATCTACTTATGCTGATTCCTAACTAGTAGCATTCTCGAATACTTGTCAAGTAATAATTTGTCTGATGATTTTTTCAAAAAACCTAAAGAGACTGTGTCTCAAGGATCTTTGACAAGAGGCGCTGGCAAAAAACCTGTTTAAAACCATGATAGGCAAGCAAATAAATTTTTTAGAGAAATTAATATTAAGATTAATTCTCAGTTAAATAAAATCGCGGCGAGTCAGCCGGCTATCTATTAAAAAGGTTCTCAGCAACAGCATGACAACTGTACTGAGAACCTAAAATGTAAGATCTTGGTTATGTTACAGTTCTAGAAATTTCTAGGAGGAGTCTTAAACCACCAGTTTCTGGTCACGAATCCTAAATCTCTTAGTTCTTCTGTTTCGTAACCTTCAAATCTTATTACCGGGTAATGAGGAGGACCGGTAGTCTCAAATCTTAAATCAGTATGATATCTTTTCCCATACCCTGTTCTGCCCGGAGGTGTGACACCGTAAGTCGGCATGGTATTTGGATTAATTTCACCGTCAATATTCCATGGTCTGGTAATGACACCACTAGAGAGAACACCTACTGCCCCACGCCTTCTTTGAGCAAATGACCCGAATAGCCAGATATCACCTCTTTCCCTTACAATTTCGGGTGCATCATGGGGGTTGGGAGTATATCCCGGCAATCCGGGAACATTGTATATTGCACCTGGTTCGGGCCATAGCGGATTATACCAAGGATAGACTAACCCCGGAGGCCACGGAACAGAAGAGGTTGTGGGGTAGTTAAACAGATGTAAGTCGATAAACTTAAACTCTTCCCCTCGCCAATATTGTTGTGGTGTCGATCCTTTTGGATACATATATTGGAAATGAATCATACCGTCATCCCAAGCTCTATCGCTATCGCCTTGCCCTACAGCAGCATAAGCTCCATACATGTAGATGTCTTCGGTGTTGGAGCGAAGTCTTACCGAGTCGATCGGACACCAATGGCCATACTGAATATAAATAGACTCTTCTGAGATTATTCCTAAGTAATCTGTTGGATTCGGTGTCCCTACAGGATTACCCTCACCGTCTCTGCCGTCTGGCCTGTCACCCGGTGGCGTATTCCTATATGTTATATCATCTTTTACATATATATTATGCGAACTTGCCCAAGTTTGACGCCCTAAGAAATCTCCTGATATCCATAACTGCATAGGAACAAAAACAGAATTATTAACTACTGTTCCCGATATAGGCTCACCCCATAAAGTATCGGTTTTAGGTATCTGATTCACACTTATCGAGTCGCCCACCGGCCCATAAGGCGGGTAAGAGCTATAAATTGTGAATTGATTATAGTCTTCGATCCATTCTTCCGGTGGGTCATTTTCAGTTACTACATCACCAACCCTTAACTCATAAGCTGATCCGTCAACAGTAACATGAGCGATAGCATCATCTCTTTCAGTGCCACCGAACATTAAATGTCCTCGTGCACGAACAGTCTCCGCTGTTGGATCAAATGATATGCGTGGATAGTTTTCAATCAATGCAGGTGGTGGCCCTAGGAAAATATCATCGTGCGGATAGTTAGTTCCTCCACCGCTGACTCTTATTCTGCCACCGGTAGTGACAAGCCCATGAAACTGGGGCCAACTGTTATTTCTCAAATAAATATCGGTATTACTATGTACCCTACCGTAAATAATGTCACCTTCCCAGAAAACAATACCACCGGGACGATCGTCAACCCATCTGTCAATATCACTGAAGTAGTGAAATAACGCTAATGTCTGTAAAGATTCAATGCGGTTTTCACCATATCTTTTCACCGGAGAAGCATTTTCCGGATTATAATCATCTTCCCCTCTTGTGGCGCTGATAAGAGTTCTTATCTTAAAGCCATCGTCATAATCAGTTTCAACAATGCTTAAACTAGTTCTTGCATGATAAATTGTTCTATGACTACCAAATTCTATTTTTATATGGCGAGTAGGTAGTGGATTCTCAACAGCTGGGTTATGTAGCGACTCCAGATGACTGGCAACAAACCTTCCTCTGCCAACCTCAGACCTCAATAAATGAAACTGCTGTAGTCCATCAAGTTCATTCCTAAAAGCAACACTGTCCCTGAAAGCAACAGAAGCTAGGGAAACTCCGGACATTACTGCTAAAAGAACAATGACCAATGCTATTCCTATGTTCCCTTGCTTGTCCATAAATCGTATTGTCATCAAAACCTCCTATCCGTTCTATGTCAGCTCTTATATTTAACTTATGACATCCCCGATAGTTTCAGATACTATAGATAATAAATTAGTCAAGAGAAATTTTTCAGCACTTTGAAAACCCAGATAATGCAGTTACTGTGACTACACCGCGACATTGTCTTCCATAAGTGTACCGGAACGCTGCATTTATGCCTTTCCTTTATCCATAAATAAATCTGAGCACGGAATACTTAAACAAGGGCAAGATGCCCTTGTGACCCTGGTCAAGCTCTGGAAGAACTTGATACATTCAGCTTAATAGTCATTGTTCCATCAATTATTACCCTTTACCGATGATTTCGTTAAAAAGACCTTCATAAGATGGTTTGTTTGAAGGGCAATTTAAAGTGCACCGCAACTCTTCATCAACTCTTAATAATCAGCCAAGATCCAATTCTTCACGTTATCATGCAAGTGATAAAAAAAAGAAATTGGACTGCGTTCCGGAAATCTACTGCATTATTGGGGTTAAAAAACCCGATTGGATACATGAAAGCAATGCTAAAACCTATAAAAAAAGCAGAGGATAGGGTGGTAATCTATCCTCTGCTAAAAGTTATCTCGTCTACTATACCAGGGTTCTATTATAGGCTTCTCGGAGGGGTTTTGAATATCCATCTCCTGGTATTGTAGCCTAAATCTCTTAACTCATCAGTATCATATCCTTCAAAAATAATTAATGGATAATGGGGAGGCCCGGTATGCTCAAAACGAAGGTCTGTCGTATACCTTTTCTCATATCCGGTTCTGTTGGGTGGTATGGAACCATAAGTGGGTAGTATGTTTGGATCAATTTCTCCGTTCATGTTCCACTGTCGGGGTATTACCCCGCCGGCCAAGACACCGACCGCTCCTCTTCTACGTTGTGCAAAAGAGCCAAACAAGATAATGTCACCTCTTATTTGAACTACCTCCGGAACATCATGCGGATTGGGAGTGTGTCCTGGTAATCCGGGGACATTATATATAGGCCCGGGTTCAGGCCATATAGGATTATACCATGGATAGTCTAATCCGGGAGGCCATGGAGCAGAAGATGATGTCGGGTATTGGAACAAATGTAGGTCAATAAACTTAAATTCCTCTCCCCTCCAGTACTGTTGTGGCGTTGATCCTTTGGGATACTGATACTCTAAGGTAATCCGCCCATCTTCCCAAGCTATACCTTCACCATCACCGACAGCTGCATAAGCGCCATACATATAAATATCCTCAGTATTTGGCCGGTATCTCAAAGAATCTCTGGGGTCTCGGTGTCCATACTGTAAAAAAATACATTCTTCAGAGATAATTCCCAGATAGTCAGTAGGATTGGGATTTCCCACAAGGTTTCCTTCATTATCACGTCCGTCAGGTCTATCCCCTACCGGAGTATTATGATAAGTAAGATCATCTTTTAAGTATATATCGTGCGAACTTGCCCATGTCTGCCTTCCCTGGAAGCTACCAGAAATCCATAGTTCCATAGGAACAAACATAGAATTATTTATTAATGTTCCTGCTTGAGGCTCTCCCCAAAGTGTGTCGGTTTTTGGTATTTGATTAACACCTATCGAGTCTCCTACAGGCCCGTAAGGAGGATATGAAGCATATATAGTAAACTGGTTATAATCTTCAATCCACTCATCCGGAGGATCGTTCTCTGTGACAACTACTCCAATGATTAACTCATAATTAGTGCCCTCAACAGTGACATAGGCGATGGCATCATCTCTTTCCGACCCGCCCAAGTGCTGACCTCTTGCTCTAACTAAATCAGCCGTTGGATCGAAAGATATCCGCGGATAGTTCTCAATCAAAGCAGGGGGCGGACCTAAAAATATTTCGTTTTCCGGATAGTTCGTGCCCCCACCGGAAACTTTGATCATCCCGCTGGTAGAAACTAAGCCGTGAAACTCTGGCCAACTGTTATTTCTTAAATAAATATCGGTATTACTATGTACCCGGCCGTGGATTATATCACCTTCCCAAAAAACTATACCTCCGGGTACGTCATTAACAGATCGATCTATGTCACTAAAATAGTGAAATAAAGCCAATGTTTGCAATGATTCGATATGGTTCTCAGCATATTTTCTGATAGGTGAAACATTATCCGAATTATACAAGTCTCCATCACCACGCATTGCCGATACTAATGTTCGAATATTAAAACCTGTGTCATGATGGTCTTCTATTACACTTAATCTTGTTTGAGCCTCATATACTGTCCGATGATTACCAAACTGAATACTGATTGTACGAGTTGGTAGAATGTTTTCAGCAGGCGGATTGTGAAGTGACTCCAAATGACTTGCCACGAATCTACCTCGTCCAACTTCCGATCTGATGATATGAAACTGCTGGATACTGTCTAACTCTAACCTAAAACTAGCTGAATCACGAAATGCTACAGCAGCTAGGGACACTCCCGACATAACAGCAATTATAACAATCACTATTGCTATGCCTATGTTTCCTTTATAATTGAGCTTGGATAGCATTTAAAACCTCCTTGAATAACTAAGTAGTAATCGTGTCTAACTACTTATAAGAGGCTAATAAATAAGCTGCTCGAATCAGTCAAGCTTTTTTATTCTGTTTGTACAGGTCTAAGACCTTTAGAAGGTAGACAAAAAAATAAATGGCGGAGATGTAGGGATTCGAACCCTAGATACGCGTGAACGTATACACGATTTCCAATCGTGCTCCTTCAGCCAGACTCGGACACATCTCCGCTAAGCGTTCAAACAATTTCAACCACTGTTTCTTGTAAACTGTTTTTTTCTTAACACCAGCGCTATTCTGTTGAAGACAATTAATTAGCAGTGGATATTACTGGTCGAACTATTCAGGAGATTACGGTTCAATTTTTTCGTTCCTTATTTTGATTATTTCAGCAGTAACACTGACCGCTATTTCATAAGGTGTCTTAGAGCCAATCTTTACACCTATGGGAGCGTGCACTTTTTTTAGTTCAGCGTCATCATAACCTTTATCTTTAAGCTCTTCAATGGTCTTTGCTACTTTTTTCTTACTACCGATCATCCCCAGGTAGCGGTAAGGTCTTCCTAAGCAACTTTCTAGTGCAAAACTGTCAAATTGATGCCCGTAAGTCATGATAACTATATAAGTGTCTGCTCCGAAATTTATCACCTTATCCAGATCACAATAATCCGAGTTAACTGTCCGGATATTTTCGGGGAAATATGATTCCAGCAGTTGATCCGCCCTATTATCAATAACTGTAGTATTAAATGAACAAAAGCCGGAAACCCGAGCTAAAGCCTTACCACAATGACCTGCTCCGATAATATAAAGTTTTTCAGCATTGAATAGTGGCTCGATAAAGACAGTAGCCGTGCCGCCGCAAATCATACCGATATTGTCTTTATCAGCAGCCTCAACACCGTCAATGTCACCTTCTTCGTTGAGATTGTAAGTTCTTATTAACGGTGTGGTTGGTTTATTTTCCATGATCCAACCAACAACGTGGTGTTCGAGGTTACCTCCACCGATATTACCAACTAAACCACCCGACGAGCAGACGGTTAAATGCATTCCTGATGCTGCGGGCGATGAACCATCGGTCATTATGATAATCGCCTGCCAAACCTGATCCTCGTTAGCATTAATCAGGGTTGATAATCTCTTATAGTATTTTTGGTAGTCAAACATAATATCGGTTTAATATCCCATTTCGACTAACTTATAATTCTTACTGCCTAATCCTATCTCTTCACCATAGGTAATCTGGCGGGCTGGATTGGTATGGCTGTGTATGTCCTTAAAAACATCCTTACCTTCAGGTGAAAGCACGGAATTTTGTGTTCGTTTAGCTTGGTTAACCATATCCAAACTGGCAGCATCAATTGCTACCGGATCAAAAGAAGCCAAGACACCGATGTCTTCAACAATGCTATTATCCGATGCTCCCAGACAATCACAGTTAGGTGTTATGTTTATCAAAAAGTTTATGTAAAAATACCGGCCATCAAGTAGTTTCACGGCTCCGTAGGCAGTTTCAGAGAGCTTTTCAGCCATATTCTCAGGAGTCTCATTCCATAAAATCTTAAGGGCTCCTGTCGGACAAGTAACAATACACTCGGCACAACCGATACATGTACTGAGGTCAATTTCTAATACCCCTTCGTCTAAGGAAATACATTCCACGGGACAGATATTAACACATTTTCGGCACTTAATGCATTTCTGGTGATTAATCTCCGGTTTGACGTCACTATGCATCAACTGCTTCTGTTTACGGGTACCGAGTCCCATAGAAAGATTTTTAATTGCTCCACCCATCCCGACACCTAAATGTCCCTTAAAATGTGATACGACAATCATTCCATCACTGTTCTTAACTTCTCCGGCAATACTTACATCCTGAAAATGTTTAAGGTTAACCGGAACGGTAACTCTGCTGTTACTTTTAATTCCATCCAGAATGACTAACGGAGCATTGACTACCGGATAACTGAACCCATGCTCTAAAGCGAGTTCCAAATGAGTAACCCCCATTTTTCTCCTTCCGGAATAAAGCGTATTTGTATCTCCAATGTAAGGTATGCCACCTTCCTGTTTTATCCGGTCTACCACTTTTCTGACATATAAGGGAGAAACAAAGGCTGTGTTACCATCTTCACCAAAATGCACTTTAACACATATCAACGAATTCTTTTTGATCCAGTCAATCTCAATTTCTTTCATTAATCTCACAAGCTTATTCAGAAGCCCCACGCCATTCTTAACTCTCGAACTTATATAATATACAGTACTCATAAACATCAACTCCAATTGTTTTTTATGATTCATAAGGCCTCTTATCAGGTAAAACTGTCAAGTGGCAATTTATAATTTCCGCTTGTAGCAGGCTGGTAATGTCTAGAACTTCGTGCGATGAGCTAGAGGTCATGTTTCCCATAGATATCAGACAGCGGGAAACCTGCCAAAAAACATTTGACAAGTTAACACTTTTCGACAACCGTGTCAGCTCTGATAAAATTCATTTCAAGAGGCAAAAAATGGCTAAAAACAGGTTAATCGTGCTGGTAATCTCAGTAATGCTTTCTATAGGTGGTTTCTTCTTGCATGCTTATGAGCTTTCCTTAGAAGAAAGCATCGAGTCTGCGCTTGAAAACAATAAACAATTGCAAGCTGAGAAGAAATCTAAAGAAATAGCAGTTTGGCAAAAAAGGAGTGCACTCACAAACTTTTTACCGAAAGTCAACTTGAATACATCTGCGGTCAGAATTGACGACAGTTCGTTTGAACAAGCAACCGAAATATTCGAAATACCTGTCTTATCAAGAGATCCTGTTAATCCTTTTACTGAATACTATGTGCCTTTTTCTGCCGCAGCCCTTCAAGGTATCCATCAAACCTCATACAGGTCCAATATAACTGTAACCCAACCTCTATTCTTAGGCGGCAAGATTGCTCTATCTTATCGCATTTCGAGCTTGGCATCTGATATTTCGGAGAAAAATTATACACAACAAATAAATGAACTCACTTATCAGGTCGCATACCTCTATTTCAATATCCTTAAACTTAACGAAATGCAAGATATAACCCAAAAAAGTATCGAATCTGCTAATGTCCAACTAGCGACCATTCAGCAGAAAAAAGAATTGGGTATGGCACGAAAAACCGACGTTTTACAATGGCGAGTCAGGCTGCAGGAACACCACCAAACACTAATAGAAGTACAAGACAACTTAAAAGTGCTGACTGACCTTTGGAGCATAACAGTCGGACAGCCAAACAGATATCCAGCGCCGATCAATACCGAAAAGGTGCTTACATCTATCAACTCCATGGCTGACTATGATCCTGAGCAATCGGATGAACAAATCCAAAAAATAATCGACCAAGTCATGACAGGCAGTCCTTGGCTTAGTATCACAAATATCTCAAAAGACATAAACCGTTTGAGCTACCGAATGGCTCAGGGCAATTTTCTGCCCAACTTAAATCTGCAATTCAACTATGAAATTGATGATGGGGAAACTCTTGATTTCAGCGGAAATAAGAGTTGGAACATTGCAGCTGTCTTATCTATACCTCTTTTCAATGGCGGCGCTAACTATACTCAGTTGCAGGTGGCCAAAAAAGAATTACGACAAGCTGAAATAGCCTCTTTATCAGTAATGGAAATGTTGGAAAATGAAGCTATTAGACTGGCAAGAAATCAGATGAGAAGCGCTAAAGCTGTTAAAAACAGTGAACTAAACTTAGAGTTGACCAGGCAAAACTACAATAACTTAATACAGCTTCTTGCACAGGAAATGTTAACCAGTCGGGAACTATTAGATGCCGAAAACATGCTTAGAGCAGCCCAAATGCAGCACATTTCATCAATATACGATTTCATCGTATCAAAGTATGAGTTAATACAACTAGGAGCTAATAAAGATATTAATATAGGAGAATAGATATGAGTATAAAACTCGGGATTTACACAAGATTATCTGTAGTTAAATTTTGCATCCTATCGGTCTTGCTATTACTTCTCTTAAACGGTTGCGCCGATGATCAGGAAGAAGCTAATCGAACCGAATCAGGTAAAAGAAATGTCAGAGTAGCACAGGTGGAGCGCAAAGACTTAAAGACAGGTATTTCGCTAACAGGCAGGATTGAATCTGATGAACACCTCAATATAAGTTCGGCTGTGGGTGGCAGAATAGATAAAATCCACGTGCAAGTCGGTGATGCTGTTGCAAAAGGAGACTTATTAGTTGAGTTTGACGATTCGCAGTTGACTCAAGCTCAAAAATCTTATGAAAATGTAAAAAGAAAATATGAACGGATAAGCCGGTTGTATGAAACAGATGCTGTTGACAGACAAAGCTATGAAGAAATAGAAACAGCATACGCTATAGCTGAGGCCAACTATAAGCATCTGCTGCAAAACGTGAGAATAATATCACCAATCTACGGGAGAGTCAGCTCTATCTCGATGAAAGAAGGCGAAAACTTTACGCCGATGGGCTTACCCTATATAGTTCGTATAGTCTCACTGGAAAACATGAAAGCTACAGTTAACCTACCTGACAGTGACTATCATTTAGTCAAGCCGGGTATGTTGGTAGACCTCAATATAACAGCTCATCCTGACAAGACATTTAATGGCAAAGTTAGCTACGTATCTCCCGAGGCTAACATAATGTCGGGAACATTTAAATGCGAGATAAGTATTCAAGACAAAGTCGAGACATTTCGTCACAATCAGTTTACCAGGGTTTTTATCATTACAGATAGATCGGAACAAGCATTAGTAGTACCTCAACAAGCAATCATTATAGACAACCTCTTATTTGTTGTTAAGGATGGTAAGGCTCAAAAAAGAGAAGTCGAGACCGGAATCTCCAATCCGCAAGAAATAGAGATTATCTCGGGACTTCAAGAAGGTGAGCAGGTTATTATAGTCGGGAATATCGGTTTAACCGATATGTATCCCGTGAATATTATAGAATAGCATTTTAGTCATGATTATCCATTTTCTCTTGCTAATAACCATAAAACAAATCAGACAATCTCAAGTTAAAAGGACAATTTGATGAGAATCCCAGATTTTGCAGTTAATCGAAAAGTAACTGTCTTGATGATGATGGCAGCTATTATTTTGTTTGGCTTGATGGCTTTATCCCGTTTAGGACTTGAACTGCTTCCCGATATGGATTTCCCGGTTATATCCATCATTACAACTTATGACGGGGCTTCCCCCGAAGATATAGAAGAGACAATAACCCGACCGATAGAGCAAAGTATTGCTACTGTCAGTGGTATCAATACTATTACCTCACAGAGTATGGAAAACCACTCGGTGGTAATGGTGGAATTCGATTGGGGTACCAACCTTGATTTTGCTGCTCAAGACTTACGGGACATGATCGATCAGGTAGCAGGATATTTACCCCGTGAGATATCGAGGCCTGTAGTCTTTAAGTTCGATATCTCTATGATACCGGTAATTAGCTACGCAATCACCGGCAGTATGGATGGTTATCAACTTCGCAAGACTTTAGACGATGAAATATCAATGCGCTTAGAACAGGTGGAAGGAGTAGCTTCCGTCCAGATTATGGGAGGTGAAGAGCGAGAGATACAGATCGTTGTTGATAAGAACAAGTTAGACTTTCATAATATTGCCGTCAATGATATCACCTCTATGTTAGCGGCTAACAATATCAATATGCCGGCCGGACATATTAGAGATCGTAAAGATGAGTTTCTATTACGAACGGTAGCTCAGTTTCAGTCTATGCAGGATATAGAAAATACGCCCCTAAAAAAGGGCGGAGATGGACAAACAATCTACATTAAAGATGTTGCCCGAGTCAGGGACGGTTATGTTGATAAAAGATATAAATTAAGAGCAAATCAACAAGCCACAGCCTATATGATGGTTTCCAAAGAGTCGGGTGCTAATACACTAACGGTTTCCAGACGTATTAAAGAAGAGGTTGAACGAATTCATCTCGACTATGTTGACACAATCGACTTCAACGAGGTTATGGACCTCGGCTTCCCTATTCAACAAGTTACCAGTGGTGCCGCTTCCAATCTATTAGTCGGTGGATTGTTAGCTATAATCATAATGTTTCTCTTTTTGAGAAATTGGCGTCCTACTTTTGCAATCTCTATAGCCATACCTGTTTCGGTTGTAGCAACCTTCTTATCAATGTATATAGCCAACTTCAGCTTAAATTTAATGACTATAGGTGGCTTAGCTTTGGGTGTCGGGATGTTGGTGGACAATGCGATTGTTGTTATTGAAAATATCTACCGTCACTTAGAAATGGGAAAATCAAAGATCAATGCTGCTAAAGAAGGTGCATCTGAAGTCGGTATGGCTATTACCGCTTCTACCTTGACTACCATCGCCGTATTCTTACCGATGGTTTTTTCTGAGGGTATGACCGGTATATTAGTAAAAGGATTGGCTTTGACAGTAGCCTTCTCACTATTTTGCTCGTTATTTGTCGCCTTAACAGTAGTACCGGTTGTTGCTTCTTTGACTTTCAAGCAAACCAGTAAGACTTCCCCTATCGATAAGTCCAAATATCTCTTTGAAAGATTAAAAAGACGATACCTGAAATCTCTAACCTGGGTACTTCATCACAAAACCATTACCTTAGTTGTTGTTGCAGTCGCCTTCTTTGGTTCTTTAGGATTGTTAGCAGTTATCGGAACAGATTTTATGCCGGATGGTGATCCTCCCTTTATGATGCTAAATATTAACATGCCTGTCGGAACTACCTTAGAAGAAACCGATGCAACAGTTCAGCAGGTGGAAGAAATATTTTTGAATACTCCCGGCATAATCAGTGTGATGGCCATTATAGGACCTATGAGCGAAGCTGTCATGGATCCAACTAACCCGCAGGACGTCAACGAAGCTCAAGTCATAGGAACTCTTCAAGAAATGAGACATCGTCCCTTAACCGCTTCTCAAATCAGAAACTCTATCCGAGAAAGATTACCCAAAATCGATGGTGCTGAGGTAAGGTTCTTAGGAGATGCTGATATGATGGGCGGTGCAGCTAATCCAATAGAAATCAAAATATTTGGGAGAGACTTAGATATCCTCAGAAATTTGGCTTTCCAAACTGAAGAAAAGGTCGCCGGCGTCGAAAATATTGTCGATGTTACTAATTCCATCCGAGACGCTAAAGACGAAGCTCACATTATAATAGATAAAGAAAAAGCATTCGAATACGGCTTAACTACTGCTCAGATAGCTACAACTTTATCTACAGCCACAATAGGTTCCATTGCCGGAATCTATCGGGCTCAAGGTGAAGAGGTGGACATTAGAGTAAGGTTTGACGAAATGTTTCGCCAATATGAAGACGATATCCTGAACATTGAGATCAGTTCACCAATGGGATTTAACGTACCTTTAAGACAAATAGCCACTATCGAATATGCTGAAGGACCGGTATCAATAAGCCGGGAAAATCAAACTCGCGTGGTCACTGTCACAGCTAGTATTGAAGGCACCAGAGATATCGGAGGAAAAGTAAGAGAGGTTCAGACAGAAGTAAATAAAGTAGCTCTGCCAACCGGATACCATACATCTTATGGCGGTACTTTCCAGGATATGCAGGAAGCTTTTCAGACATTAGGATTAGCTTTAGCATTAGCAATAGTATTAGTTTATTTGGTTATGGCCTCCCAGTTCGAGTCTCTAAAACAGCCTTTCATTGTTATGTTTACGATACCTTTAGCAGCCATCGGTGTTATGTTGGCCTTATTCTTATCCGGAACCACCTTATCTGTCGCCAGTTTCGTTGGAGGTATTATATTAGCCGGAATTGTCGTTAACAACGGTATAGTTCTGGTTGATCATACTAATCAGCTGCGACGAGGTGGTGTTGAGAAACATGACGCACTACTAAAAGCGGGGTCAGACAGAATGAGACCTGTGATGATAACCGCATTAACTACTATTATGGGCATGCTGCCAATGGCTTTGAGTACCGGCGAAGGAGCCGAGATAAAAGTGCCGATGGCCTTGACCGTTATTGGGGGGTTAATATCGGCAACCTTCTTCACCTTATTGGTTATTCCGGTTATATACAGTGTTTTAGAAAAAATCAAATATAACGACGAATAATAGTAAGCTTTCTCACCAATATAACAAACTTATACCACACCATCATGGGCAGCCGAATTCGGATGCCCATGATGGTGTTCTCATTTTGTTCGTTGGCTAGGAGTCACTTTATCAACAGGTAATTCCTCTCAACTCTTTTGTTTAACCCGGATAATGCAGTTACAGTGACTACACCGCGGCATTGTTTTCTATAAGTGCACCGGAACACTGACTTTTAAACCCGTGAAACCTTTTTTCTGTTTAACCGGGTCAGTCCTTTCTTTTACCCATAAATGTATCTGAACACGAAATACTTAAACAAGGGCAAGATGCCCTTGTGACCTTGGTCAAGCTCTGGAAGAACTTGATACATTGAGAGAATAGAAAGACTTGTGGTGTGCGGTAAAAAGGAAAAGAGTGCGAAAAGGGAACAGTTGAGAATATACTGTATAGAGTTGAGGGTTGAGAGGCGGAGGTTTTTTATTCATCAGAAACGCACATGACTATGAGAATGAAAAATGAAGAGACCCAAGGGAATGATTAAAAATGCAGTGTTCAAACCTTTTTAACCTGTGAAGTCGATTTTTTACTTCACCGGGGGATGCTCTGAGCACTATACATAATCTTAGGAATCTGAGGGAGACCTTTTAAGCATAGTAAAGCTCATGGCAATGAAAAATAATGTATAATTTACAATGTACGATGTATAATTGCAAAATAAAGACACCCCAGGGAAGGATTAAAAATTACCGGCTGAAGCCGGCGTGCCAACCGAATAAATTTAGCGTTCCGGAATCACTGGTAACTAATAACTGGTAAATCAATTTTAATCATAGTAACGTCCATGACAATGAAAAATAATGTATAATTTTAACATAGACACCCGAGGGAATGATTGAAATAATAATAAGCAGGATGAGAATACACCGTGAAGGCCATTATTCGGTGCTTTTTCGGTGTTCTCGGTGGCTGAAAAAGAATTTTAAACATAGTAGTATCGCTGGTATCTTTACCGGAACTGGAAATACTATAAGTATTGAGCTTAGTCCTGAACTCGGAAAAACTACTTCGATCTCACATCACGAAATAGCTGGCAACTATATTTACAAGACTTTTTAATAATAATCTATTGCCTAGAGCTAAACCAGCAAACTTAGGTGGTGCTATGAATGAAGCATCCGCAGATTATTTATTCGAGTAATTATTACCCAATAAGACCAAAATATAGGCGGATCCAGCGTTTAGCTATCTGCATACCATCTTTGCCTTGACATAAACCCCTCATGAAATGTTTTGGCACTTAGAGTGATTAACATAGTCTTTGCGATTGACTATCAATCATTTAGGGAACACAGTAATTCTTCACATAATAACCCAGAAATGAGACTTAAAATTTGGTGGAAATAGTAATCGGTTTTCAAGGAGAACTATTAATATGACACAGGATCATTATTCCAGCGACCATTTAAAGCTCGACAAGGATGCTTTGACCGGTGAGGAGTATCAGCGAGTAATCTCTAAACTATGCTGTATCGTTTATCGCCATCTTATTGACGGCAATCAAACCATGGTTTTTTTAAGCGATTATGTCGAAATACTAACCGGTTATCCTGCTTCAGACTTCCTTTTTAATAGGGTCCGGACTTACAGCAGTATTATACATCCGGAAGACAAAGAAACGAGGCAGCAAAGAATGATGGCCGCACTTCAAAACGACGAATGTTTCAGCATAGAATATCGTATACTACATAAAAATGGGAAAGAGATATGGGTAGCCCAAAAAGGCCGTAAAGAATTTGATCCGTCAAAAAATCAGTATTTTATAGAGGGGATGATTGTAGACATCACAGATTTCAAAGAAGAATATGAGACAGTATTCAATCATAGCCAAGATGCAATCTTTATAATAACAGTCAATAAAGACGGTAGCTTTACATACCTCAGAACCAATAAGACCCACCAAAAAGAAACCGGTATAACTTTAGAACACATCAGAGGGAAAACCCCACAATAATTAGCAGGTGATCAACTCGGCAAATTTCTAACCAGTAACTATAGTCGCTGTATTAATGAGCGCAAAACAATTTTTTATGAAGAAGAATTAGAACTCCCTGCCGGTAAAAAAACCTGGGCGACCAGCCTCACTCCTGTTTTCAGAGAAGGAAAACCCCTTTATATAATCGGAGCAAGTAAAGATGTCACAAACGAAAGACAATCCGAGAACGAGCTGAAAGCCGCCAAAGAAGAATTAGAAAGATACTTCACATCAAGTTTAGATCTATTATGTATAACCAATACTGATGGGATCTTTTTAAGGCTTAACCCCGAATGGGAAGAAGTTTTAGGCTATTCAGTAGAACACCTTGCACAAAAACAATTTCTGGATTATGTACATCCGGAAGATATAGAAAACACTAAACAAGCAGTAGCTAAACTTAGTGGTCAACAAGAAGTTTTAAATTTCATTAACCGCTACCGCTGCAAAGATGGAAGTTACCGTTGGATTGAGTGGCGTTCCAAACCACAGGGTCATAAAATCTACGCCGTAGCTAGAGATATAACAGATAAAAAAAGAACCGAAGAATTCTTAAAGTATCAAAATTCTTTTCAGCTCCTCGTTTCTTCAATTGCCAGTAAATTTGTGTCGGCACAGAAAGGGGAACTCTATAAGGTTATGCAAGAAGCTCTTAGTAAAGTAGGTGATTTTTTCGGCATTGATCATAGCTTCATCTTTTCTTATAATAAGGAAGTTGAAGTTCTTATTAGGGAAAATGAATGGACAGCTACCGGAGAAAAAACAGAAACTGACAGAAAAAAAGAAACTCCCATCTCTGAATTGTCCTGGTTCTTCAAACAATTACAGACAAAGCCCTATTACATGACTCATGTTGATGAATTGCCTGAAGAAGCCAAACCAGAAGAAATATCAGCCCTCTCAAAACAGGCCAAGACTCTACTTTTTTACCCCCTATCAATAGAAAAACGCTTGTTGGGTGCAACCGTCTTTTTTAGTGTAAACCAGAAAAAAGATTGGTCACAAGATGAGATACTACAGCTCGGTGTTATTACAAAATTAATAGCAGAAGTAGCCTATCGAATCCAGCAACAGAGAATGATAATCAAAGCCGAGCAGAAATCAACCGCTATGGCAATGATTATCACAGCTAACCACGAAATTAATCAACCATTAACTATTATAAGAGGGTACACAGATAAACTCCAAAATAAATTCCAAGATGCGGAGTATGACAATTATTTTGGCGAGATATACAACTCTATAGAAAAAATCCAAAAAATCATTGAATCAATGAGCCGAATAAAACAGATTGATTTCGAGAAATATATTGATAATGACGAGAAGATCAAGCTGCCAAAAAACTGATTAGCCAGCCCTTTTTTCACTTACAATTGAGATTATACTCAAGTTTAAGCTTCAATAGAGTATAGACTGAAGCTCGTGATGTACTTCAATGAAAACGGTTTAAAAGCTTGCGCAAGCATTGCAACAAACTTCTCGGTAACACTCTACCGGTTCCCTTAACATATTCTAAGCAAATCTTCTTATTACAAACTCTGTTATGAGCTTCATTAACTTGCCACTACTTCTTTTCTTGACAGATTATTTCCTTTCGGTAGATGATTCTGTTATAGACTTTAAGTCAACTTATACTGTGAATTAACATAATGCTTACGAAGGAGTTTAAATGGTAGCATTGAGACGGAGTTGGCGTCATTTTGATAAAGGTCTTCTTTGGTTATTGATTACCAGTGCTTTATCAATAGGCTCAACAGTGTTCTTTTTATCCAGAGGGATATTCAACATATTCCAGAACCTTTACTATATCCCGATAATGATAGCATGTGTTCTCTATCAACGTAAAGGATTCTATTACTCACTATCGCTTTCTTTTATATATTTAGGCTTGATTTTTGCCTTCACGGGAGATTATCAGCTACTTTTGCTGTCTATGATTAGAGTTGCGCTGTTTGTGGTAGTAGCTGCCGTTGTTTCTTATCTATCAAACCGATATCAGGAACAGCAAATAGCCATAGCAGATAGCAAAGAACAGTATGAAATGTTAGTTAACAATGTCCCCGGTGTTACATATAGGTGCCTTAATGATGAGAACTGGACTATGCAGTTTATCAGCGACGAGATTTCCCGTCTGACCGGATATCGAGTTGCCGATTTTATAGACAATGAGGTGCGATCTTATGGCAGCATCATATACCCTGAAGACAAACCCCTAATCAGAAAACGTATCCTGGAAGCTACGTTAAGGAAACAATCATTTGAAATCGAGTATAGACTTATCACGTCTGAAAATAAGATTATATGGGTAGCTGAAAAAGGTACAGGCCTTATGGACCCTGAGGGGTCGGTTGAGCAATTTACCGGCGTTATCTTAGATATCACAGAAAAAAAAGCTAACAGTATCGCTCTCAGACAAAGCCGTGAACTACTAAGAGCCACCTTAGACTCAATCGTCGATGGTGTGATAGCTACCGATAAAAACGGATTGATTACCGGCATGAACACCGTAGCGGAACAATTGACCGGATGGAGAGTTAAAGAAGCTCGTTTTAAGCACGTTGATCATGTGCTCAAAACGATACCATCAGCTAGAGGTGCCGCTGCCGTTAATGTTGTATCTTTAGCTCTGCAACAAGGTATAATTCAGAAACACCCTGTTAACTGTTTATTATTAGCTAAAGACGGATCCCACACCAGAATAGCTAAAAGTTGCGCTCCCATCACAGATGAGCATTATAACACAATCGGAGCTGTTATAGTTCTGAGAGATATAACTGAAGAACATAAACTGCAAAAAGAGATCGAGGAAAGCGAAGAAAGATTCAACCAGATAGCAACCCAAAGCAGGATTGTAGTTTGGGAAGTAGACCCCGAGGGCACTTTTAGGTTTTTAAGTGATGCTTCGGCAACCGTTTATGGGTACCATCCCTATGAACTGTGCAAAAGAAAACAGCTTTATGACCTAAGACCGAAGAAATTGAGAGACGAGTACAAAAATAAAGTTCTTAATCTCTTTGAAAGAAGAGAGATCTTTAATGAGTTTATAACCCCTATCATCAGCAAAGAAGGTAAATTGGTATGGTTGTCAACAAACGCTATACCATTGGTTGATGACAAAGGTAATTTCATCGGTTACAGAGGATCAGATAGAGATATCACTCCCAGAATTAAAGCTCAAGAAGCTCTTAAAGAAAACGAACTACTATACAGATCAATAACAGAAAACAGCTATAACACAATCGCGCTGCTGGATTTAAAGGGTAACTATATCTTCTGTAATCAAGCCTATAAAGAAGTCTTGGGTTACGATAAGGATGAATTGCTGGGAACAAATTCGTTGAACCTAATACACCCAGATGACAGAGATAGAGTAGCTAAAGACCTGCAAACAGAGATTTACAAGCAAAAAACTGAAGCTTTTTACATTCATAGAATTAAATACAAAGATGGTTCCTATAGGGTTATTGATAACAAGGTAAGGATCTTTAAGATCAGAGAAGATGCTCCCGAACAATTGCTTTTAATCGGCTCTGATATAACCCAAAGAACAGAGGCAAAAAATCAGCTTCAAAAATCTAATCAACGGTTGTCTACTTTATTGTCAAACAGCGGTGACATCCTCTTTGTACTAGATAAAAACTACCGCATTAAGGAGTACTACTGCTCCGATGAAGCAGACTTGTTTATAAACCCTGACAAATTCTTAGATAAACGAATCGAAGAAATAGATTTCCCCGAAGAAAATATCCAGAAAATCAAACAAGCACTTGCAGATAGTAAATTATCTAAAACGAAAGTAACCATAGAATACAGAACCGACTTCCAAGAATTTACGAAGTGGTTTAGCCTCAGTGCTAACGCCATCCACGAAAATGATAATGTCAGGTATGTATGTGTTATAAACGATATTACAAAAAGAAAATTAGCCGAGCAAGAACTGCAGTTCCAACACACTTTCAACTCATTAATTGCTAATATGGCCCGCAACTTCGTCAAGGTTAGTGACGACAATTTTGATGCTAAAATCACCGAATCTCTTAAAACCATTGGCGAACTGCTGACGATAGATCGCTGCTATGTGTTTTTGTTAGCTGAAAGCTCACATTACGCCAAAAATACTCATCTATGGAGTTCTGATAATATAAATGACAACAATTCAGCTCTAGATGACATTTTTTGTGATGATCTCCCCTGGCTATGTGAACAAATAAAGAACAACAAGGAAGTAGTTTTTGATAACTCACATCAGCTCAAACCCGAAGCTAAAAAAGAAATTTGTGAGATTATGTTTCAAGATATCAGATCACTGTGTTTATTCCCACTAACTACCGACAAAAATATTTTTGGATTCATAGGTTTTGACGGCATTAAGAAGGACATTGAATGGAATGAAAATATTGTGACTATGCTGCAATTGTTTACAAGAGTATTAGCCGAGGCTATGCTCCATAAAAAAATAGAAAAACAGATGATAAAGGCTGAACAAAAAGCAGCTACGATGGCTATGGCAGTCAGTGCAAACCACGAGATAAACCAGCCATTGATGGTTATACAGGGCTATCTGGAGATACTAAAGAACAGGTGTCCCGGAAAAAGTAATAACAAGGCCTATAATGAGATAGAGAAAGCCATCTTACGCATAATAAGAATATTAGAATCGATGAATAGAATAAGAAAAGTGGAATTCACTGAATACATGAATGGGACAGATATGCTGAAAATACCCGAAACTAATAACCGTGAAAACACTTAATTATTACGCTATCTTTCCAATAAGAAAGTAACCGGACCATCATTAATTATATGCACCTTCATAGATGCACCAAACCGTCCGGACTGAACGTCAACACCAGATGCCTTAAGCTTTTCTAAAAACATATTATAAAGAACTTCCGCTTTTACCGGAGCTGCTGCTGTAAAAAAATCGGGCCTTCTTCCTTTTTTTGTATCAGCGCATAGGGTGAATTGCGAAACTATCAAGATAGAGCCTTCTACATCTTTAACCGAGAGATTCATTTTACCCTGATCGTCTGCGAAAATCCGCAACCCCACTAGTTTTTTCACTAACATCTCTATTTGAGTTTCGTCATCAGCGGAAGCTATACCTAGAAAGGCAAGAATCCCCTTATCTATATGAGATATCCTCTCCCCATCGACATAAACCCCTGCCTGCTGTACTCTTTGAACTAAAACTCTCATTGTCACCTCTTATTTGCCATTTCCATACAGGTACCATTCTTTATCTTCTTTTATTAAGAAAGACATATCACCATATTCTTCTGATGGTTCAGACAAGTATATTGTATCATCATCTGCAAACAAGTTCATATCAAAATAAACTGTTGCTTGGTCATCTGTAATAACGATTTCTCGGTTATCTATGATTAAGGAGTAATATTTCAAAAGACGTTCTTCCCAAATATATATCTGTTCTTGACGATTAAGACCATTGTGTAGAAAGTCTTCATGAATTACATCTACTATCATATTAGGTAAATATTCACTGACAGCTTCCTCCAAGTCATCCAACAGAAAATTAATTTTCATCATATCAGATGATCTTTTGTCACTAAGACCGTTACATGACAGAAGCAAAGCAGAGAAAATTATGCACTTAAATAAATATAGCAACTTCATGAAGGATAGCCCAAGATAAGACTGTGATCTAAACTCATAAGACGACTGTTCTGTCGTAACCAAAGCTTGTATTCTCGGTACTCAGGACAAAGCTCGGCAAGCTCGTCCCAAAACAATTTGCTGTGATTGGGAACTTTCAGGTGCATGATCTCGTGCAAAACCACATACTCGACAACAGGCTTAGGTGCCATTATTAAACGCCAGCTGAAATTTAACCTCTTAATCCGATAGTTGCATGAACCCCATCTTGTCTTAGCTGAGGTTATACTTATTTTGAGCTCACGTAATCCCAAGAGTTCACAGTAATCATAAACAATAGATGATATTAAATTCTCTGCTTGACAGTGATACCAGCCAAGAACCACATACCGTGGCTGTGTTTTGTTATTATGGTGAACATAGACAATATTGTCGAGAACCTTGACACAGTTTTCTTTATCTTCATTAACAACTATCTTGTATGTGTCCCCTAAATAGAAGATCTCCTTTGATAGATATTGCCTGTTGTTTTTTGCTATAGAATCAATCGCATTTTGTTGATGTTTAGTTATCCACCCCCGCTTATTCATAAGCGCATCGACAAGTGCCCGATCAGAGGTACCGATAGGAACACGGACTATTAATTCGCCCTTACCTGAGATGGATAATGCTATCGACTTTCTTCTGGTATAGTAAACAGCATCAACAGTGAATGGTAACAAAGTATGCAATGAACTGATATTTATAGCCATCCTTACTATTAAGGGCAACAATCTCTATATATACGGTTGCTAAGCTAATTAAAGTTTATCCACCATGTGCCAGATGGATAATAGCTACCTTAGCATTGTCCGGAACGGTTTGTTCACTATAATCATCTTCCGAAACGAACTCATCATTTACGTGCACACTAATCAGTGAATAGTCATAACCCATTATCTTGAGAATATCAGCTACCGTAATGTCTTTTTTCCACTTGATCTTGTCTCTGTTGTTGACTGTAATCATTATAAACCTCGTCCATTAGTAATTCAACAGCTTTATTCGCCTGCATGCTGGCAACGAGCGCTACACGGGAAGCACACAGACCATCATAATCGCTACTAGTTATCTGATCGCCACACACATAGACATTTCCTACTTTCTCGGTTTTCAGATCTTCTGACTTGCCATAACCACTAAGTCCGCTAGCACATATCAAGGGTATATGCGGGTAATCCTTTACCCACTGACTTATCATCCATTTTTTCGTTTCCGCTTTATCAAACGCTTCAATCATAACATCAGCCATGCCAAAAAAACAGTTGAAGTTATCTAGCGTTATCTTTCTTTTCACTGCTCTGATTTTTACTCGAGTATTGATTTGCAGAAGATACTTTTGAATGGCCTCCACCTTATACCTGCCAACATCTTCAAGGAAGAAAAACTGCCTGTTGAGATTAGAGATTTCGACTTTGTCGTGATCGGCAATAATCAGCTTACCAACACCTGAACGAACAAGTGTTACTGCGATATTTGATCCTAAACCGCCACATCCGGCGATTCCAACTGTGCTTGTTTTGAGAATATTTCTGACACCTATTGGATTTCTTATAAAAATCTCTTCATAGTTCATAAACTTTCCTCTATTGATATTGTCTTATTGCTATTATAAGCAATAATCAAGCCATAATTATAAATATTAGCTTTTTTTAATTGCCGATAAAACATTCCAGGATTGACAAGCTTTATGAACCTGAAATAGCATCATTTAGCAGAGTAGTGAGACGATAGGTAGAAACAATCAATGACAAGGGTTAGTTGGTCCAACTAACCCTCTATCATTGTTCAATTAATTATGTGGTTGTTAGTAAAAAAAACGTCCTATTACTAACTTTCAGCTAAATGTTCTTGTACTATCTCTAATAATTCAGGGAGATCGATTCCCAGTTCTTTCAATCGAGCTATAGTCGGAACACCTTCTTTGTTCCAACCTCTTCTTTTGTAGGCTGCGTCAACAACTTTATTGTACTGCTCATACCGATATTCACGCGTCAGTTTCATCTTTTCAGCCAATGACAGTTTCTCAGGAATAACTTTAAGATTTTCTTCCAGTTGTTTATCATATCTCTCTTCACGTGACAGATACTCTTCTTCAGTCACAGGGCCAACTGCTCTGTATGGTGGCATATCGTCTTCTCTTTTGCCATAACCCATCATCAAGTTAATAACCTTCTGCAAGTTATGAACTCGCGCCGACTGATCGACCATACCTTTCTCATCCAAGGGTTTACCCGTCATACCTTGGTAGAATCTCCAATAATTCTGAACATGATCAGGTATTTTAGCCGCTTCTTGAGGTGGATATTTTTGAGCATTATCGGCTGGCACAACATCATTCCAAACAATCTTGCACAGTCCCATAAGACCAAACCATGTCCTGAACAGTGGAAAATAGTAAAGTGCTTCTGCTTTATCTTCAA
>PWNZ01000271.1 GCA_003564135.1 Candidatus Cloacimonadota bacterium | reverse complement strand
TAGTGAAGACAGACACCCAAAGGAATGATTAAAAATTGCCGGCTAAAGCCGACGTACCAGCCGACTGAAAGTCAGCGTTCCGGAATCACAGGTAACTGATAACTATTTTAAACATAGTAAACAGGGTAAATCTATCCTTATTTATTAGTAAGGATAGTCTTCTCACATTCATTATTCACTAGATTTTCACCCTTTCGTCCCATATTCGTATCGATATGTGACTACGCGATAAAAGAGTGAGGTCTAACTAATGAAAGAAGTTTTTTAACTGAGCGATGAGAGTCGAAGAAGTAAAACTATTCTGCTGAAAAGGATGCTCGTGTTAACTGAAGGAGGATGAAAAAGCTCAAGCTATCATTTTTTTGCCGAACTAAGATGATCCGAAGGTACCTACCAAAGTGTAAAACCTCTTATAGCCATCTGTTGCACCTCAGCAAACCGATATTCTTAGAATTCTTAGGCCCGGAAATGGAAAGATTCATGACAAATGCCGACACCTTCTTTGAAAGTAGTGACAAATGAGGTTCAATGAGAAGTGATTGACAAAAAATGGGTTTACAATTATTTGTCTAAGTAAACGGACTAGCATCAATAAGTACTAAAGGAGCACTGATGTACAGAACATATTTAAACTCGAAAATTCATGGAGCTGTCGTTAAAGAGGTTCATTTAGATTATGTTGGCAGCTTAACTATAGATGAAGACATAATGGATGAAGTAGATATAAGACCGTATGAACAGATTGCAGTCTATAACATGAGTAACGGCGAACGATTCTCTACCTACGCTATTAAGGGCGAACGAGGCAGCAAAATAATAGCAGTAAACGGAGCTGCCGCTCGATTAGCTTATCCTGGGGACAGAATCATCATAGCTACCTATATCAGTTTAGGCGAAAAAGAAGCTAAGGATCACGACCCTAAAGTAATGATATGGTAACCCGCAAAACATTGACTACTTACTTTTAACAAAAGAATGCTTGTGAGTCTTTTGAGTAAAGATGTGTAAACCTCTCTACAGAATACAGTCACCTTGGAAACATAGCAAGCACTTTCGTCGTTGTTGAACAATGGAACACATAGTCTCGGAAAACAGGAGTCAATTTTCCATGATAATAAAACTAAACTCGGGTGATGTAGTTAGCAGGTATCTCGAAAAATATCGCACATCTACCTCTACTATCGGATTTGTTCCAACGATGGGATATCTTCATTCGGGACATCTGAGCTTGGTGAAAAAATCTTTACAGAGCAGTCATGCTACTGTGGTCACTATTTTTGTTAATCCTTCGCAATTTGGCAAAGATGAAGATTTTGGTCAATACCCACGAGATACGCAAAGAGATATTGACTTGCTGAGTTCTATGGGAGATGTTGGAATATACATTCCCACGATGGAAGAAATGTATTCTCCGAACCATAAAACCTGGATAGAAGTTTCCGCTCTTAGTAACCGTTTGTGCGGTCACAGTCGAAAAGGGCATTTCCGAGGAGTAACAACAATTGTTGCTAAATTTCTCAACATCATTCAACCGGACAAAATGTTCATGGGCGAAAAAGACTTTCAACAGCTGGTGATTCTAGAAAAAATGGTAGCAGATTTGAGCTATCAAACTAAAATCGTCCGTTGCCCTACGATTAGAGAGCAAAATGGTCTGGCTATGAGTTCGAGGAATAAATATCTAAATTCTGTAGAAAAAGAGCAAGCTGCGTCAATTTATCAATCTCTACAGCAGGCAGTAGCCAAATATAAACGTCAAAATGTATTATCCCGCAAGATGATAATTGACGATTTAGTTTCTCATATCGAGCTTCACGGTGGTAAAATCGATTACGCGGACGTCGTTGATAGTCAAAGCTTACAGCCCGCCGAAAAAGTTGGCCCCAATTGCCGTATTTTAGTCGCTGCCTTTTTCGGGGACACCAGGCTTATCGATAATATCGGTTTTGATTAGCGAGACAGGCCGAATTAATAAACTAGTTATTTAGGCCGCTGCCAAAAGAATTATGAGCAAAAAAATCTTTGCCAAGAATCTCGGTTCTATGTCGGTTGCGGTTCTCATCAGCCGCGTATTCGGCTTAGTCCGCGACATATTTTTTGCTCGTTTCTTTGGAGCTACTTTCGTAGCTGATGCTTTTAATGTGAGCTTTCAGATACCTAATCTACTACGGAAGCTCTTTGGTGAAGGTGCCTTGTCAGCAGCTTTTATTCCTATCTACAGTGAATATTCAGTTAATAAAAGCCGTGACGAGCAGATCCGGTTTGCTTTAAATGTTTTGTCTTTGTTAACCTTTTTCCTGTTTATCCTCAGCATATTAGGGATACTTTTAGCACCGCTCATCGTCAGGATCTTTGCCCCGGGTTTTGATATTGAAACTTACGAATTAACCGTTCGGCTTACCCGCATACTATTCCCTTACCTCCTGCTGATAGGTCTCTCATCTACTTTAATATCCATCCTTAATTTTCATGGATATTTCTTTATCCCCGGTCTCTCTTCTGCATTACTGAATATCGGCATGATCGGAGCTTTATTCTTTTCCACCTTTTTTGAAAACCTCTCCACGAGAGAAGAAGTTATATTTTTAGCGATCGGGGTACTAATCGGAGGTGTGCTGCAAACTGTCATCAATTTCCCGCTGTTAGCCAAGATTGGATACCGCGTAAAACTTCATCTGACAACTAAAGGTGAAGCCTTGAAAAATTTGGGACAACGGTTTATTCCTGGCGTTATCGGTTTAGCTATAAGAGACATCAATCTTATCGCCGACACTATCTTAGCATCATTCCTAATTTCCGGTAGTATTGCAGCATTACAGTACGGAAACAGACTTATGCAGCTCCCCTTGGGTATCATCGGCATTTCTGCAAGCTCGGCAGTTTTGCCTCTTTTTTCTCGCTACACATCCGAAAAAAAATGGGACAGCCTTTCAGAAACTTTCAGGTTCGGCCTGGCTTCTTTAACCTACGTAATGATCCCGATAACTTTAATTTTCATTGCATTAGGTGAAGACATAATTACCCTCCTTTTCAAAAGAGGTGCTTTTGATGAGTTTGCTCTGAAGATGACATATAATGCCCTGTTATTTTACTCTTTAGGCTTGCTTTTTTTCAGCCTTAACCGGACGGTAATTCCGCTTTTTTACGCTTTCAAAGACACCAAGACACCGGTAAAGATATCAGCCTTTATAGTGGCTGTAAACATCATCCTGAACATTATCCTGATGCAATATTTGCAGCATGCCGGTCTTGCTTTAGCTTCATCAATAGCTGCCTTGGTCCATTTTTGCATATTGATGAGTATTATGAAGAAAAAGATGCCGGTAATATGCATCAAGCCTCTGTGGATAAACACGATTAAAATACTCTTCATGAGTTTTATCGTTTATTTGCTCATCAAACTGCTCGCTCCTTTTTTCCCTGCCTCGGATAACATAGAAATAATAATCAAACTCTTCGTGCTGACCACAATTTCGGCAGGAATCTATTATCTGGGCACAAAGTTACTAAAGGTTGAATACATTGACCGTATCGGCAAAAAAATCGCTTGAAGAAAAGCTGAAATACCTCCCGGCAAGTCCCGGTGTTTACCTGATGAAAAATAGATCGGGACAAGTGATCTATGTAGGTAAAGCATTGTCCTTGAATAAGCGAGTGCGTTCTTATTTTGTTAACATTGATAATAAAACGGTTAGAAAAACTTCCCAAGATTATGATGACAGGAATATAAGTTCTCCTGCTACCAGCGCAGAAGGCTATCAAAATAAGACCGATTCACTGATAACCAATATAGCTGATATTGATTATATTGTGACAACAACCGAAGACGAAGCATTCTTACTAGAAGCCAATCTCATAAAAAAATATCGCCCAAAGTATAACATAGCCCTTAAAGACGACAAAAGATACCCTTTTCTAAAGCTAACCACCAACGAGCCCTATCCCCGACTTTTTGTTGTTAGGCAGACATATAAAGACGGAGCTAGGTATTTTGGACCGTACACCGATGCAGCTACAATTCGCAAGATTCTCCGCTATATCGAATGGCTGCTGCCGCTTAGAACCTGTAAGCGGAAGATAGAACAGGGTAAAAAGACTCAAGAAAAACCGTGCCTTAACTATCAGCTGGGCAAGTGTCCCGCGCCTTGTACCGGCCTGGTAACTAAGCAAGATTATAGGCGGACGGTTAAGAACATCATTTCCTTCCTTAACGGTAGGGACAGAGAGATAACCGAAGATTTGAAAGAAGAGATGAATAAAGCCAGTGAAGAAATGTTTTTTGAAAAAGCGGCCAAAATCAGGGACAGAATAGCAACTTTAGAAAGGATGCAACGCAATAGAACCATCCACTTCCCTGATGAAAACAATAGAGACGTCATTGCGATATATAAAGAAGAAAAACTGGCTGCTGTAGCGGTGCTCAAGATATTAGGCGGAAAACTGCTGAATAAAGAAAATCATAGGCTGACCAATGCTGAAGACTCTGGTAAAGCAGATACATTGACTGCTTTCATCTCTCAATATTACGCTGAAAAACTGGATAGACTGCCACACAAAATACTGCTCTCAGACAAACCTGACGATTATGAATCACTTAACAGATGGCTGAGCAACCGGTTAACTATACCCCAAAAAGGCGACAATAGACTGCTAATGAATATCGCTAGAAAAAATGCTTTTGACTTTATAGAAACGATCAAACTAAGCCATATCAGAAAAACAGACAGAACAGTTTTCCCGGTCCAAGAATTAAAAGAAAAACTATTACTAGATAAGCTACCAAGAAAAATGATCTGTATTGATATTTCAACCATCGGTGGTGTTGATACAGTGTCTTCAATTGTCTATTTTGAAAACGGTAAACCCTCAAAAAAAAGATACCGTCATCTAACAATAAAAAACAGTAACATACAAGATGACTATGCGGCAATATATGAGACTTTAATCCGCTATATGAACAAAGTAGAAGACCAGGACAGACCAGATTTAATCGTTATCGATGGTGGCAAAGGTCAACTAAACGCCGCAGAAAAAGCCTTAACAGCCTACCTGCAAGCAAGTCCGGAGAAATCCTCCCTACCTATTATATCTTTAGCAAAAAAAGTCGAACAGGTATTCACTACCAGCAGCAATACGCCTCTTCTTTTAGCACGCTCATCTTCAGCTCTCAGATTATTAGTCAATATCAGAGATGAAGCCCATAGGTTTGCTATTTCCTATCACCGTAAGAAAAGAAAGAAACGATTCCTGGCCAGTGAGTTAGATAAAATAGAGGGAGTCGGAGATTACACCAAGTTTCTACTATTGAATAATTTCGGCTCCGTTGAGAATATTAAAAAAGCTACCGTCGAAGAGCTTACCCAGATAAAAGGTATAGGTAGAAAAACAGCCAAAAAAATAACTGAGGCTCTATCGGAGTCAACTTTTGAAAAGTCAGATTAGAAGAATAACCACTTGATTTTATGCAATGGTATAGGGATGAATGAACTGAGTTACTTAATGATTTAACTTTTCAGATCATCGCACTATAAAATAGACCATAAACAACACTTGATGTTATCTCGGATTACAACAACCAAATTCACAAAGGATTGAATTATGAAAGTAGCTTACATAGGTACTTATCCGCCCCGTCAATGCGGTATAGGCACCTTTACCAATAATCTTTTAAAATCTATTGGTGCTAATATTGATAGCGAAAATGTTAAAGAACATGCCATTGTATTGGCTATGAATGAATCGAATAGTGATTATCGATACCCACAGGAAGTTAACTTCATACTTCGACAAGATCACCAAAGAGACTATGTCAGCGCCGCTAAGTTTATTAACCTCAGCACTGCCGAAGTTTGCCTAATACAACATGAGTTCGGCATATTTGGCGGCGATATGGGTATCTACATTCTGCCTTTGATCAACCGTTTAGAAATACCCTTGATTGTAACCTTCCACACGGTTTTACAAAAACCTAACCATATCCAACAGACTATAGTCAGACAAATAGCAGCCAAAGCGGCCAAGATAGTTGTTATGAGCCATAAAGCTGTTGAGATGCTTAAGGAAATATATGAGTTAGAACCTGAAAATATAGAACTTATCCCCCACGGTGTTCCCGCTTATAACTTGCCTTCCATAGAAACAATCAAGCAGAAATTCCATTTTCGGAACAAAAAAGTATTATTCACTTTCGGTCTGATCAGCAGGAACAAGGGCATAGAAACCGTGCTCAATGCCTTACCGCCGGTAGTAAAAAAACATCCCGGACTGCTGTATCTCGTATTGGGAAATACCCATCCCAATGTTCTTAAACACTCCGGTGAAGAATATCGTAATTATCTAATACAGCTCGCCAAGCAAAACGGGGTGGCTGATAATGTGATTTTCATGAAAAAATTTGTCGACGAAAAGACACTTTTCGAATATCTGTCGGCTATTGATATCTATATCACTCCTTACCTTAATGAAGAGCAGATTACCAGCGGCACCCTATCTTATGCAGTAGGCACAGGCGCAGCAGTCGTATCCACGCCTTACTGGCACGCTCAAGAATTATTAGCCGATGGTCGTGGCTGCTTATTTGACTTTAATAACTCCGAACAATTAAGTGATATCCTTATCGACCTTTTCGATAATTCTGAAAAACTGAAAGAAATAAGAAAAAAAGCATACGCTTATGGTCATCATTTCCGGTGGCTCAATATTGGCAGCCAATATATAAAAACATTTAGAGAAGCTAAAGATTCAGTCAAACCCGGAAAGTATGTGAGACCAATTATTGACCCAACTCTACTGCCTAAATTCAGCTTAGACCATATTAAACGGCTAACTGACGACACTGGAATCGTACAGCATGCAGTCTATGGGATACCCAACTTAAAGGAGGGTTATTGTCTTGATGATGTATCGCGTGCTTTAATTATGGCTCTGATGTCGTACCGGCAAAATAAAAACAAAACTGCATTCGACTTGTTACCGATTTACCTAAGCTTCATTCATTACATGCAGACAAAATCTGGATGGTTTCGAAACTTCCTATCCTTTGACCGTAAGTTCTTGGACAGTGAAGGGTCTGAAGATTCATTCGGCAGAACAATCTGGGCTTTAGGATACATCATTAAACACAGTCCAAATCATTCTTATTATCAGTTTGCTAAAGATATATTCTTTAAGTCTGTTTCCAGGTTCGATGATTTAGAACACCTAAGAGGAGTGGCAAATACGTTAATCGGAATCTGCTACTATTTAAGAACCAATCCTCATGATCAAGAGCTATTTGGTAAACTGGATAATCTCACGGGAAAACTTATCAATAGCTATCAAAAGCACAATAGTGATGGTTGGAGATGGTTCGAGGATACTATCAGCTATGATAATGGGATACTACCTTTAGCGCTATTTCATTCCGTAGATATCACTCAGGATGCAAGAGTGCTGAAAATAGCTAAGGAATCAACTGCTTTCTTAGAATCACTAACACTTCCTAAAGGACACCTCTCTCCTATAGGATCAGAAGGGTGGCTTAAAAAAGATGGCAAACCGGCACTGTTTGCCCAGCAATCCATTGATGTCATGGCCATAATTTTGTTATTCTTCCAGGCTTTTTCTACGACTAAGGAAAGACACTACGTTGAAAAAATGTACCAGTCTTATATGTGGTATTTAGGCGAAAATGAATTGAGACTCCCGCTGTACGACTATGAGACAAAAGGATGCTGTGACGGATTAGACGAACATGGTGTTAACCACAATCAGGGCGCTGAAAGCACGTTGTCATACCTGATATCACACTTGACGGTACTCAAAGCATTAGAACTTGAACACCAGTATGTGGCCGATAATTAATAAGAAAATAAAGGTATAGATACCCGGACACCTGATTATTAACCGTCAAATATCATATTAGACATGTAAAAGTACTAAATGATCAGGTGTTCGACAATATATAAGTATTTATAGCAGTATGATTATCATTTATTCTGATTCAGGTGTGCAGCTTTAACGATGTTATTCATCAGAACTGCTGTTGTCACACTACCTATACCTCCGGGGACAGGCGTTATTGCGGCTACTTTCTCATAACATCCTTGGTAGTCAACATCACCCACATAGATTGTCTTACCATCTTTTTGCACCTCATTGGTCCCAACATCTATAACTATTGCGCCCGGCTTAACCTGGTCACTTTTAATGAACTCGGCTATTCCTATAGCTGTTATTAAAATATCTCCCTTTCTGGTAAATTCTTCAATATTTTTAGTCCTACTATGGCATACAGTAACTGTGGCATTACCCGGATTTTTTTTCCTGATAAGCATATTTAGTAGTGGTTTACCGACTATCATGCTTCTGCCACACAATACCGTGTTCTTACCTGTAAGATCTATTTCGTAAAACTCTAACAGCTTCATAACTGCTTCCGGAGTGCAGGGTTGAAAACATTCTTGGTCGAGCATCAGTTTGCCTAAATTTTCCGGTGAAAAGCCATCAACGTCTTTATCAGCGGATATTGACGACGAAACTTTATCATCATTAATGTGATCGGGCAATGGCTTTTGGACCATTATAGCGTGTGCATTATTATCTCTATTGGCGAATTCAATATGCTCAAGCAAGGATTCTTCTGTTGTGCTCTGCTCTAAAGATAGGTGTTTAACTTCGATCGCTAGCTTAGCAGCTCTTTTCTTGATACTACCTATATAAAACTCTGATGCAGGGTCTTTCCCCACAGATAACAATGTTAGACATGGAGCTTGAGTAAGCTGCAATATATCATCCTTCAACTGTTTATAGATCTTTTTAGTCATCGGTTTAGCTTTCAGATCTTTTTCCATATTATGCTCCTTTTTGGCATAAAAAGCACTCAAAAACAGATTTTATTTAGTTTAAGTGTACTAACTTCTCAGTTTTAGCCTAACCCTTTCTATGTATGTGGATTTACCGGTATTATCGTCAACGGTAACCAATGCTCCGTTTATCTGTAAGCCATTCTCTGCAACTTCGAATTTGCTGGGCATGCCTGTAAGAAATCTATTGATCGCCCGGTCTTTAATGATCCCGATAACAGAGTCATGCGGACCGGTCATACCGGCATCTGTCAGATATGCTGTTCCTTGAGGCAGTATTTCCTCATCGGCAGTTTGGATATGCGTGTGTGTACCAATTACAGCGCTTACCTTGCCGTCAAAGTAGTGCCCGAAGGCTCTTTTTTCGGCAGTTGACTCTGCATGAAAATCTATAAAGATACTATTGGCTTCTTTTTTCAAGTCAGGAAGCATGTGTTCCAGAACAACAAAAGGTGAATCGCCAATATTCATGAAGGCCTGCCCGGTTAAACTAACAACGGCCAGTTTACTCTCAGAGCTTATATTTTTGATGAAATAACGATTCCCGATTGAGCGCTCCGGATAGTTGGAAGGTCTCAGGATCCGGTTTTCCAGTTCAATATATCTGGCAGAATCTCGCCTGTCCCACAGATGATTACCTCCGGTAAGAACATCTACTCCGGCATCAAACAGTTGCGCTGCTGTCTTTTCAGTGATTCCTTTTCCTGAAGCTGCATTCTCACAGTTAGCAATGCAAACATCGACCTTATACTCTTCCTTCAGTTTCGACAGATAATTTATCAATAACTTTCTGCCTGGACTTCCAAATACGTCAGCTATGAAAAAAATCTTCATATAAGTCCTTCAATTCTTGTTTGAGGTTGCCTAAAATAAAGGTACCTTTTGGGGTTATTCCGTGATTTAAATGTAGTTAGGATTTCCGAATTAAGGTATCTTTATTTAGCTACCTCGTGATGTCGAGTTTCTCGAATAACAGTGACCTTTATCTGCCCGGGATACTGCATCTCCTTTTCAATCCTTTTAACGATATCTGAGGCTATATATACAGACCTGGAGTCATCTATAGACATGGGATCGACAATAATCCTTAACTCTCGACCCGCCTGAATAGCATACGATTTGTGGACCCCATCCAAGGAGTTAGCTATTTCTTCCAGCTTATCAAGCCTTTTCATATAAGACTCAAGAACATCTCTTCTTGCACCGGGACGGGCTCCGGAAATCGTGTCAGCAGCTTGTGCTATAGGAGCATAAGCAGATTCAGCTGCTGCTTCTTCATGGTGAGCCTCAATAGCGTTGACAATAACTCTCTTTTCTCCGTTTTTACGAGCTACAGTTGCACCCAAGTTAGCATGTGAGCCGTCGAATTCATGGTCGACAGCTTTGCCTATGTCATGCAAAAATCCCGCTCTACGAGCTATTTCCTGATTGAGACCTAATTCAGCAGCTATAATACCACAAATCCATGCACATTCTTTACTATGCTGTAAAACGTTTTGCCCGTAGCTTGTACGGTAGTTTAACCGACCGATAAGTTTAATAATGTTGGACGAAACGTTTTTGATATTGAGGTCTAAACATGCCTTCTCCCCAATCTCGATGAGGTTCTTCTCCATCTCTTTAGAGGTCTTTTCCAGGAGATCTTCAATCCTTCCGGGATGAATCCTTCCGTCTGAGATAAGCTTTTCTAAGGTTATTCGAGCGATCTCTCTTCTGACCGGATCAAAACAGGAAAGAACCACTGCTTCGGGCGTATCGTCAATAATCAGGTCTACACCGGAAGCTTTCTCGAATGTTCTGATATTTCTCCCTTCGCGCCCGATTATCCGTCCTTTCATCTCATCATTAGGAATCGATACAACCGATACAGTCGATTCGGTGACATAATCCAAAGATATTCTTTGAATAGTAGTAGAAAGTATGTCGGCAGCACATTTATTAGCATCTATTTTAAGCTGTTCTAAACAATGTTTAACGTCTTTAGCGCCATACTGCTTGGCTTCATCAATCAGTTCTCTTTTTAGAACATCAATAGCTTGAGTTTTGCTCATGCCGGCTATTTCGGAGAGCTTATCTTTCTGCCTGTCAATAATTTCGTTTAGTCTTTGCTTCTGATTATCGAGTTCCTTTTCTTTAGCCTTAAAACGGTTCTCGGAAGCATTCAACCTATTCTCTTTGGCGGCAAGTTCATCATATCGTTTATCAAAAGCGGTTAATCTGTCATTTAACTTTTTCTCTAAGAGTTTAATCTCTCTTTTTCGTTCCTTAATCTCATTTTCTTGAGACCTTTTCTTGCTAAGCCATTCGTCCTTAGCCTCTAACACAGCAGCTTTCTTTGCTATGTCTATCTCTTGCCTTGAATCATCTGTAAGTCTCTTGGCTTTTTTACTACCTTCTTCGACTATTTTTTGGGCTTCTATCTTTGCATCTTCAATTACTCGTTTCTTTTTACCGGTACATATAACCTGAAACAAGATCGTCAGCAAGACTGCAACGCCAATCCCAATTAGTATTGATATATATATATCCATTTAAACCTCACTGATTATCAAATACACCCGCGATACCGTGGTTAATTTGCAATGAAGAACCTATATGACAAGATGGGCATCTACCGCAACGCTTTTTACTTCCCTCTACCGGTATCCGGTGGAGGGCATGTAAGCCACATACGGATCGACTCCCTTCTTAATGGTTGGCTCAATTACAAAGTAAATCCACGAATATCGCAGGCAAAAATTAATTGTCAACCACATCAACGAAGAACGAAGATATCTTACTGTGAAGCTCATCCATTTCTTGCCTCAACCTACTACTTTCTTCGGTGATTTGAAATAACTTATCCGCCAAATCCATTGCCGCTAGAACCAGTGAATCTTTACTATCGATAATACCATACTTAGCGGTAATATCGTTAAGCAAAGAATTCAAGTGAGCAGCGGATTCTTTGATCTGATCGGGGCTATCCGTTCTGAACCGATATTTTTTCCCGACAATTTCGATCTCTACCGATTCCATAATATCTCTATAAACGGCTTAACTGGGAAAGGATATTATCAATCTGAGAAGTAGTAGATTTGGTAATATTTTCATAGCTGCCAAGTTTTTCATTTAACTCTTGGCATTTTTTTTCCATCTCAGCCAATGCCTCTGTTCTTTCTTTGAGGCTGTTTTCCAGCCTTTTAATTGTCTCTTTCAATTCTGCTATGGTATGAGAATTATTCTCCCGCAGCGTTGTTAATTCATTAACCTGAACCATTAATGACTCATTATTCTCTTTCAGCTCTTTATAATTATTAATCAGTATTTGAACTTTTTGTTCCAACTGGTTAGATATTGTATTGTTTTCCATGACCTACCTCTTATTTATGGTATATTCAGCCGATAATTTCGCAAAAATATTGTTCATTAGTTGTTGAATATCATTATCGGTAAGAGTACCTGCAGATGAACTCAATTTCAGTCTGTAGGTGAGACTACGACAATCTTCAGGGATATTTTTCCCTTTGAACTGATCAATCAGCCTAACTTCTTTGATATAGTCAGTGTCCACACTTTTTATTGTGTCGAGCAAGTTACTATGACTTATTTTTTTACTTACGATAAACGATATATCCCTTTCTACTTCAGGATATCGGACAACCTCAGTATAGACGAGATCTTTCTCCCTGTATAATTCCAGAATCAAATCTACATTGATATCAAATAAATATAAGGGCTGTTGCAAGTCAAACTTTTTCGCTATCAGAGGATCTAATTTGCCAATCTCTCCGATGATTTTTTCTCCGGATATTATTTTTATTTCTTGCCCTTTTTGCAAATAAGAACTGTTTTCAGTAGCAATGTAGGTAACCCTTTTATTTAGGCAATCTAATAATGACTGCACTATTCCTTTAACCGAAAAAATATCACTATTGTGGACATTAATTTGCCAATGTTTAGGGTTATTATTACCAACAATAACGCCTGTTAAAAATACCTTTTCCTCCGGTTTATCGTGACAATCATAATATATCTTGCCAATCTCAAACATTTTTATATCTTCTCGACCGTTACTGATGTTCAGCATAACATTCTTAAGCAATCCGGGCAGCAGAGAGGTCCTCATTACCGATGAATCAACACCGATAGGATTTTCGATATCTATGAAAGAATTACGATAGTCTTCCTCAGTAATCTTCAAGGTTTCTGTTGAATTCTTATCAGTAAAAGAGCTATTAATAGCTTCACTAAAGCCATTATAGAACAGGAAGTCAGTTATCTGTCTTGTAATCTTAAATCTTTTTTTGTCGGTTAATGATTTAGTAACCACTTTACTGTCTTGTCCAACTCTATTGTATCCGTATAGCCTAATCACTTCCTCAATCAGGTCTATTTCTCTGGTAAGATCTTTACGGAAATGAGGTATAGAAAACTTAATCCTTTCATCTGTAGAGTCGATTACCTTCAACTGTAAACGTTCTAAGTAAGCAATGATCTCTTCTTTTGTTAGGTTGGTAGCTAAAAGTTGATTAGTACGAGAGATTCTCAGCCCTACATCGGACAATATTTCCCGGCTTGGATATGAGTCTTGGTATGATATAGGTTTACCTTGGCACAAGTCTATGATCATTTCGATGGCCTTGGACGCGATAAATGGTACCGTGTCGCTGGATAGATTTCTCTCAAATCTATAAGATGAATCGGTAAATATCTTGAATTTCTTAGATGTTTTCCTGATAGAAGCATAATCAAAGTTAGCTGTTTCTAAGAGGATGCTTGTGGTTGATTCTGTTATTGAAGAATCAACTCCGCCGATAATACCGGCAATAGCTACAGGTTTTTCGGAATCTGCAATCACTAATTCTTGATCACTCAAAGAATAGGTTCTGTGGTCTAAAGCTTCTATCTTTTCGCCTTTATGAGCTTTTCTAACGATAATTTTTCTGCCTGAAAGCTTATCAATATCAAAAGCATGCAGAGGATGTCCATACTCCATCATGACAAAGTTACTGATATCAACTACATTATTAACAGGTTTGACACCTATAGCTTGCAATCTTTTTTTCAGCCATAAAGGTGATTCCTTAATAACAACATTATTGATAACAGTACCTAAATATCGGGGACAGAGCCTATCAGCTAGATTTTCAACAAGATGTTCGCTCGGAGTCAAGTCCGGATAAAAATCAAGCTCCTTAACCTCTTTGAAGTTTGTGTCAATGTTAAGATTAGCGCTGATATCCCGGGCAATTCCTCTGATAGCTAATAAATCTGGCCTGTTAGGAGTAATCTCGACGTCAAAGGTTACATCGTCTAGCTCAAAATAATCGACTATCTTTCCCCCTACACAGGTATCTCCGGGAAGCTCAATGATTCCTTTATGGTCATTAGAAAGACCTAACTCTTGCTCTGAGCAGAGCATACCATCAGACAAAACACCCTTAATCTCGGCTTTCTTGACATGTAGATCACACAGATGTTTGCCCGATGGGATATAGGCGGTTTTTATCCCTATCCGGGTATTTGGCGCTCCGCAGACTACTTGCCTTACCTCTGTACCTTCATCTACCATACAGATATAAAGGCTATCTTTACGGGGATGTGGCTTGCATTCGACGACTCTTGCTATCACTACCGATTCAAGCTCCTTTGCTAACGGGCTGATCTCGACATTTTCTACTTCAATGCCACTGAATGTCAACGCATCAGAAAGTTCTTCAACCGATAAATCTATATTTATGTAATCTCTTAGCCACTTGACGCTGAATTTCATAATTATTTCCAGTTTTAATTAACGAGAATTGTATTTTTTACCTAAACTGTTCCAAGAAGCGGAGATCATTTTCGAATAGCAACCTAATGTCGGGGATCCGATATTTCAGCATGGTAATTCTATCAATACCCAAACCGAAAGCATAACCAGTATACTTCTCCGAATCAATACCCACGATGTCAAAAACATTAGTATCCACCATACCGGCTCCACCTATTTCTATCCATCCACTTTGTTTACAAATTGAACAGCCTTCACCGTAACATTTGAAACAACGTATATCGAATTCGGCACTCGGTTCGGTAAAAGGAAAGTAATGAGGTCGAAACCTCCATTGAATGCTTTCACCAAACATAAGACGAGCAAATTTTATCAGAATATCCCGTAGGTCTAGAAAATTTATCCCTTCGTCAACGGTTAACCCTTCCATTTGATGAAAGAATGGTGAATGTGATTTGTCCGGTTTATCATTACGATAGCACCTACCGATAGAAACCATTTTTATTGGTGGCTGATTATTTTCCATAGTCCTAACTTGCATAGTAGAGGTCTGGCTTCGGAGCAAAAGACGATTGTTGCTCTGTTTCGGTCGGGTATTGCTGGCTTTGATGTAAAATGTGTCCATTTCGTTGCGAGCCGGATGGTTCTCCGGAGTATTTAAGGCGTCGAAGTTATGGTATTCATCTTCTATGTCATAACCTTCGACAACATCAAAACCTAAACTAATGAAAATATCTTCCAATTCACGTCGCATCAGAGTCAACGGATGTAAGCTACCAACAGGGGGCTGAACTCCGGGCATAGTTAGGTCAACCTGTTCTTTTGCCAGGGTTTCCTCATATTGATGTTGTTCTATTTCATCAGCCCGGCTCACTATAAGTGAATCAATCTGTTGCTTAATCTCATTTATCTTTTTTCCGAACAGCGGTCTTTTTGCCGGTTCTATCGAGCCTATTTGCTTCATCATTTTTGAAATCCGGCTTTTTTTACCTAAGAACTGAGATCTAATATTGTTAAGATCATAATCATTCTCAGCAATTTTAAGCGACTGTTTCAACTCATGAAGCAGATCATCAAATTCGCGATTCACCGTATCCTCCGATAATTTCAATGTCTAAAGAACATCTTGAGCTTGACTAAATGTCTCAAGAGTATCTTGTTTTTGTATAAATAATGCTATACTGTTCGCTTTACTGTTTCACATAACTCATTAAATGCTTGGGGGTCGTTAACGGCTAAGTGAGCTAAAGTTTTTCTATCTAATTCAATATTAGCTTGACTCAGCCCGTTGATAAAAGTGCTGTATGTCAGGCCTTGCTGTCTTGCTGCTGCATTGATTCGGACAATCCACAATTTCCGGAACTCTCTTTTACGGTTTTTTCTATCTCTATACGCATAAAGCCAACCTTTTTCTACTGCCTGACGTGCCTGACGGTAGAGGTTACCCCTTGCTCCATAGTAACCCTTGGCTGCCTTGAGGTATTTTTTTCTTCTTTTTTTCGCTGCTACATTATTCGTTACTCGTGACATTTAACATCTCCTTATAGCTATGTTTTTATATTAACTGTTACCTGATAATACAACTCAACCGGCGTTTAGCATTTTCTTGACTCTGGGTGAGTCCACAGCCGATACGTATCCGGCCTGGCGCAGGTTACGCTTTCTCTTCCTCGTCTTTTTGGTCAAAATATGACCCAAATATGAGTGCTGCCTTTTAATCTTCCCTTTCGCTGTTAGTTTAAATCTTTTGGCCGCACCTCTTCTTGTTTTCATCTTTGGCATCTTTCCTCCAATCAGATATCTGTTTAGCTGCTTTGAAGCAATTGCTATCACACATTACTTCAGCATCTTATTATCTATTGTTTTATTTCTAGCCTTATGCTGCTGCCTGCAACATAATGATGTATATCAGCTTACTAAACTCTGGTGAGCTTTTTAATACTGATTATACCAGTCATTATTATTAAGACTAAATGTATTGTATCGCAGATTAGCTTTGCTTATGACTAAATCCTCAAATGTCGGAAGTCAGTATAAACATTTTTATTTTATTTATAAGCTCATAATCCTGATAAGGATTATCAGGTTTCCGATTGTCCTTCCTGTTTTCCGGTGTCTTTCTTGGGTGCCATAATCATCGAAATCGACCGCACCTCGTGTTTTGGCGGGCTATCAATCTCTGCATAGTCTTCTAGCTCTTCTTGGAGTTTATCTAACAGTTCGAAACCTAACTCTTTGTGGGTTATTTGCCGGCCTTTGAACCGAATAGTAAACTTCACTTTATTCTGCTGCTGCAAAAACTTGATTGCATTCTTCTTCTTGAATTCATAGTCATGCTGGTCGGTATTAGGCCCCATCTTAATCTCTTTTAGCTGAACAACATGCTGTTTCTTCTTAGCTTCTCGCACACTTTTCTCTTTGTGGTAAAAATACTTACCAAAAGACATAATCTTGCAGACCGGTGGGTTGGCACTAGCGGACATTTCAACCAAGTCGAGTCCTTCTTCTTCTGCTTTTCTTAGAGCCGAGTTAATATCAACTATGCCTATCTGCTTGCCATCGGAGCCTATTAATCGCACCCTGCTGGCATTAATCTGATCGTTGATCCTTTCCTTAGGAACTTGAACCTTCTTCTTTGCTTTTCCTCTTCTAATCCGTATTATAGTAACCTCCTTGTTTTATACGGGTTCTTGGCACTAAAAAAGCGGATGAGCTAAGTGCTCACCCGCTATAAATCTACCATGTGTACAGATCGAACTCTATTCCAAGCTATACCGTATTTGCCTTATTATTTCAAATCAAGAACCTTGACGAATATATCCGCAAGGTAGAAGCGGGTAAACTTCGTTTCATCAACTTTTTTTTTACTGCTATCAACGAATTACAAACAGACCTTTCTGTCAAGCAATTTCTCAGCTTCCACATACATTTTAAACTTGAGCAATGCAGTCGTTTTTCCGGGACGCTGTTTTTAACCCGTGAAAGCTTTTTCTGATGCACTGGCTCAAAAGGCCGGCAAGCCGGATTTACTCGGTACATCAACTGGACGTATTTAACAATTGCTACTGAGTTAAGGCGGTTTTTGAGTCATTCAATCCTAACTATTGAGAATTAGAATCCAGATATTTTAGTTTTCTTGGTCTTACCTGATCAATTGGCTCCAGTATTGGTTGTGCTTTTAATTTGTTATCTTTCTGTTTAAGGGGGTCAGCTTTAACTGAAACCTCTGCTTCAGCAGGTAATAAAGAGACTAAGAGGCGAATCTCTTTGAGTAACTCGCTAACTTTATGTCTGGCATCTTGAGGTTGACTCCTACTGAAAATATCATCAAGACGCTTGAGACGGATGTTGATATTTTCAGATATTAAACCTACCTTGATGCTCTGATTTCTTGTGTAAAATCCCTGGGGAGTCTCTAACTGTATGCTGCCCTGTGGAGTTGATATAATTATGTGCTCTGCGTAAACCGACACACTTAGCAGCAACGCTAACATAATGAGTATCTTCATGGTCATCCTCCTTCTTTACTATCACTAAACTTTATGACTAAAATAAGTCAATAATATAATTAACTCTGCAATGTGGATCACCTCTCTCGACCACAATTTACACAAATAATGAAGCTAAAAAATATGGACAGCCACAAACCTTTTCTCAACTCTAAACCCTAAACACTTCCATCAGAGACCATCAGGTAAATCAGGTCATCAGAGTTAACGATTAACTCCCCTAATAAGCAGTCATTTTCGGTCAAGCTTTATTTTTTAATCTTTTAATTATTGAAGTGTGTATCTATTAAAGAAGTACTGACAGATTGTAGGCTACTGATACTAAACCAATATATGGTTTCCTTCGTTTATGATATTTCCTGCAAAAAATGAAGATACTGCTCACCGTAGTTATTGAGACTAAGCAGTGATTTGCTGCTTAGCCGGCTTCTATTCATTTGGCAGCAAATCAATGGTCTTTTTAAAGAGTTTATTTTGAGTTTAGAAATTATAGTGAGATAGAACTCTGATGACCTGATTTGCCTGATGAACTCTGATAGAAGGGCGGAGAAGAGTTTAGAGTTTATTTAGGGTTTAGGGTTTATTTAGAGTTTAGAGTTTAGGGTTTAGGGTTTAGGGTTTATTTAGGGTTTAGGGTTTAGGGTTTAGAGTTTATTAAGCGTTGAGATTTGAGAGTTTATTAAGATTTGAGATTAACAATTTTTTGGGAACAATTTTTGCTTGTATAGATATACATTAATTCTTTATAGGAGGAGTTTATGAGACCGAAAATATTATTTATAATAGCGGCAATTATTGTTTTGTATGCTTTGTGTTATGCTAACTCACCTTTTTTCTGGCAGGATGATGGAGTACCAATCAGAAAAGGTTGTTATGTTGAATGGACAGGGCAAATGATGACAGTTGGTGATGACAAGGCTGTTGTAGTCTGGTCTGATGCCCGTAACGGCAAAAGGGAGTTGTGGACACAAGCAGTCGATAGTAACGGTATAGTCTGGAACGATGGCGAATCAATTCTGATAGCAAGCAGCGAAACTGCTAATGAAAGCCCTGTTTTAACTGCCACTTCTGACGGCAATGTGATTGTTGCCTGGGTTGATTATGATTATCAAACCGAAACCGGCAGCATTTATGCTCAAAAGATATCAGCCGCCGGTGAATTAATGTGGGAAAATCAAGTTCTAATCAGCAGAGATAATGTCAGAGGTTCAAGCAAAGAGCGGAACAGTGATGAACAGCATCGCTGTCCTTATTATCCCTATATAATGGACTCTCTGGAAATGGTTCCCAACAATGAAGGAGGGGCATATATTTTCTGGTTTGATGAGCGAAACGGAGAAACTTACGAAATATACGGGATGCATTTGAACGGCGAAGGTCAGCCTTACTCTGAAGAATGGACAGAAGGGGGTATTCTCTTCACTTCGGGTGAAGGTGATAAAATAAGTCCGAACCTCTGTCAGGATGGAGCTAATGGCGTCATCTTAGCGTATGTTGTTTATAATAGTATTTATGGTTCAAACGGTGTGGTAAAAAGGATTACGGCTGACGGTAATATTGAATGGGAAAATGATTCACCGACAGGAGACGAAAGCGATTATGTTTACGAGATTAGTGTTTCCCCTTTCGGAGAGGATGCTTTTGGTTTGGCTGTCGGATATAGCAAAGATATATATAGAAGAGTTGCTGCGAATGCCGTTAATATCGAAGGAGAGTACTTATGGGATGAAGTTTTACCGGTTGATATAGAAGCACCGGGCAGCAACTTCAACCAATCTCTTTCTCGAAGTGTAAACACTGTTGACAATGATTTTGCAATAGTTTGGAAAGACGACAGAGAAAGAGGTAAAAATCTCTATGCCCAGAAATTCAATATCGAAGGAGATAGGCTCTGGGGAGACAGAGGTGAAAGACTGGCAGAGCTAAATCAGAATTATATCTGTTATTATGATCTCGAACCCGATAATGCCGGAGGCATTATTGTAGCTTGGGAAGGCTATTACAGCGCCCATAGAAAAAGAGATATCTATGCTCAGCATATCACAACCGCCGGTGAGTTAAAGTGGGATAACGGCAAGCCCTTCGCTAAATCAGACAACCAAAACTTTAAGCCGGCCCTTAGATTCAGAGGTGATAATTTGTTTTTTGCCAGCGGCGATGCCTCTGATAACACCGCAGGAATACATGTTCAGGTATATGATACAGATTATGAGCCGATATTTGCAGATTCCGGTGAAATAATCCATACCGGACTGGACGGTATTGCAGGGAGCCAAAAAGCTCTAAAAAGTGGTGAATATATTTATGTTGTCTGGCTAGAGGGGTATTATGACCCACATATCAGAGTCCAGAAAATTGACAGAGAAGGTAATCCTCAATTTGCTGAAAATGGTATCATGATTACCGAAGTAAGCTCCATTTATAGTTGGAACATGGTAAGTGCTGTACCGCATCATAGCGGAGGTATAGTTGTAGCTTGGACGCAGAGAGTTGATGGACATGATAAGGTATTTGTTCAAGCTATAAACCCCGACGGAGAAAGGCTCTGGACTGATGACAGGCAATATTCGGGTATTAGAATGACAGTCACGGATAATGATTATTATCAAGACAGACCGATGATTTACAGGGATGGAGAAAGTTATATCATAGTCTGGGATCAGACAGACCCGGGTGAAGACTGGACTTATCACAGAACTATTGCCGCTCAAAAAATAACTACCGGCAGCAGAGTATGGGGTGAAGACGGCGTAGATATTACCATGCCCCGGCAGGACGAGGATTCCAATCAACATTTTATCCAATCTGTAATAAATGGGGGATACATTATTTGGACCCAAGACGGTCCCCATAAGTGTATCTATGTAACAAGAATTGATGAGAATGGTCAAACAGCAGAGGGATGGAATGACCGGGGAATTCGAGTAACAGAACCTGATCCCGAAACAGAAATAAGACAGTATTACCCGACAGTCCTCATAGCAGATAAAGAGTTGTTGATACTATGGAGTGAAAGAGAAGCAGCCAATATCGGTTCCTACTCAGATATTTACGGACAGTTGATAAGCGAAGACGGTGAAAGGCTTTGGGGCGAGCACGGTAAAGAAATAGCTGCCTATAACAATAATCAAAGACGTGTTTCTGCTCAGTACGATGAGGGGTATGTTTATTTAGCATTTATTGATGAACGCAGCGAGTCATTTAGAAGTAATATTGCTTATCAGAAAATTGATTTGGAGGGAAACCTGATTTGGGGAGAATATGCTCCCTTTGTCTCCGAGAAGATAATTAACAAAAGGCTTCCGCAGTTAGTGAAAAGTGGAAACAGTTTATTAATAATCTGGCTCGATATGAATATGGATTTCTACAGGACAAATAATTTGCGTATGCAGCTTGTTTCTGCATCTACCGGACAAAGATTCTGGGGAGATGAAGGACTGATGGTGAGTGATTACTATCAGAGACCAGGTGAATACCGCCTGTGTTTAATAGATGACCGGTACGCTTTTATAGTATGGAGCGATTTACGTTCGTTTAGAAGTAACTATGATGGAGCAGATCTCTATGCCCAGAAGATTGACCTGACCTATAATCTCAATGTTGATGAGGATACGCTTATGCCTGTAGAAAAAATGACCTTGAATGCTAACTATCCGAACCCTTTCAATCCTGATACAAACATATCATTTGCACTTGCCCGAGATGAGAATGTCAACCTCCGTATCTACAATATAAGAGGGCAGTTAGTGAAGAATCTAATAGACAGAGAATACCGGGAACAGGGTTATCATAGTGTTGTCTGGAACGGAACGGATAATAGCGGTAACACAGTAAGCAGCGGCGTATATCTGTATAAACTGGATAGTGAGCAGGAGAGCCGGACAAGGAAAATGATTCTGATGAAATAGCAGGCACTTTTGTAATTATAGATGCATTTTCGCAGCCCTTACAGGAGTTTCTTGCGTTTAAACTTGAGGACAATAATTCGCGGCAATTTTGACACTTCACTAAAGACTAAATTCCGTCTGCGTAATCTGTGGTCACAATCTCTTTTTTCTTAGTCTTCAGTGCCTTCGGTGTCCTCGGTGGCTGGCATTTTTTACTCAACTCTCAACTCCTTTCTCTTTGACCCCTGCTCTACGCTCTGTAATTTAGAGGTAGTTTCCTTATGAAAGAATCATCTAGTTGTTTTAACCGGTTATTAATATTTTTGGAGATTAAATCTACTTTAAAACTATACCCTACTATTTAAGAATCTTGAGCAACACTTAGCTTCAGACCACCTTCTGAAGTTTCAATAATGATTTCCTCAGCAAAAACTGAGATGCTAGACAGCAAAGTTGACAATATAGGTATCTTCATGATCATCCTCCATATTTGATTTCAGCTATCTTTATGACTAAAAGAAGTCAAACTATCTATTAACCGATTGGTCTTGATTAGACAACTAACAGCGAAAAGCGGGGCCACCGTGAGGATAGCCCCGCTTTTCAATATTGGTTTATCGGAGACAGAAGAGTTCAACAATGTTTTTCAACATTGACCGGTAAACTATTCCAGTTGGCATTTTTAGTGGTCAAGCTAAGAGTAATTTTCAGCTCCTTAAACCCGCTGTGTCTATAAGATACAACGGTTTTTTTTAGTTATATATCACATAAATCTTGACAAATATGACGATAACCATAACAGGTTAGGTTGTCTTGAATGTGTCCTGAATAACAGCATATAAAGTTATCAGTATACTGGCAATCTCGACAACATCCTAACCGCTCGCATAACTTGGGATAATAGCTTACTGATCTTACAGCAAATAAGGGTTGGTATAATATTGAAAAAAATACAAGTTTTCTTATAAAACGAGGTACTAAGACCAATTAGATATTTGAGACAATCACGCCTACAAAAGCATAGTACTATTAAGGAAGGATCAAAATGAACTATGGCACTGACCTATATAGAATCTTGAAAGAAGAAAAAAATCTCATTAACCGTATGTATCTTAATGAAATAGTCTTGCAATATCGGAAGTTCGACGCAGCATTAAAAAAGGTTAAATCAACAGAACACGATACCTATGAACAACTTGCACAAGCAATGACATGTTTAATCACCCAGCTGGAGAGCAGCAAGTATCACTACAACAAGAGCAGTAAGAGCGGATTCAAGAAAAACTCTCCGATTTTTTGGCCGACTTACCTCGAAGATATGCTTTGCACAGTTGTCAAACGACAAAAGATCCTCGCAAACAGAGGTGTTTTCTGGGGCAAACATCCGTTTTCCATGAATATTGGTGTGAAACCAAAGAGTTTTGTCGACATGGAAAAGGATCTTTGCTTCAATTATCAAGACTCACCACCTTTTATGCAAATAAGTCAGCAAATTGATATTCAACTAAGAGCTACGGGCAAAAAAGTTTTATCGAAGTTTAACCTGGTTCTGCCTCTGGTTATATTATCAGTTCACAAAAAACTTGGCATAGATCAATTAATACGTGATCATTATTACTCAGTTAAAGCCAAAGAAACATTCGGCTTATCTAAGTACTTCGTTATTTGCGAAAGTATCGACAGTAATGTCCATTATGATGAGATTAATCCTGAGATAGACTTGTTGTTTGTTTTAAAACGCAAAAAGTCGAGCCGCAAAGGAGGGTCAATTCATGCTGAAGTGCTTAAGGCAATCTCTGACAATTTGAATGAATCGTTGCATGACACTCTTTCTACCCATCCAGTAATGGGCGATAATGGCTGTATCTCTCCAACTTCTTAGGTTTGACCTGTGAATCATAATAAATCGATTGACAACTATATGATAAAGTAAATCTCATACTATCATAAATCATTATAAAGGAAGAAAGCATGATTAAGAAACTACCTCAGCCAAAGCCTTTCGTCAAAGGTGTCAGGAGGGCTCCTAATCGAGGTTACAGACTTAACGCTAAAGATACCATGCTGGCATTAAAAAACGCTTTGAGGTACGTACCTCAAGAGTTTCACGAGGAACTAGCTCCCGAGTTCCTGCAAGAATTAAAAGCAATGGGCAGAATATACGGGTATCGTTTCCGCCCCGAAGGAAATATAAAAGCTAGACCGATAGATGAATATAAAGGAACTACGGCAGGAAGATCTTTACAGGTGATGATAGATAATAACCTCGATTTCGATGTAGCTCTCTACCCTTATGAGTTGGTCACTTATGGTGAAACAGGACAGGTGTTTGCTAACTGGATGCAGTATAATATTGTAAAAGAGTATCTGGAAGAACTGACTGATGATCAAACATTAGTAGTAAGCTCCGGTCATCCATTAGGTGTTTTTATGTCATCAGAAGAAGCGCCCCGTGTTATCTCTACTAATGGCTTGATTGTCGGGCAATGGGATAATCCACGACATTTTCATCACTTGGCCGCTTTAGGTGTAACTAACTACGGTCAGATGACAGCCGGCGGTTGGATGTATATCGGCCCTCAAGGTATTGTTCATGGAACCTTTATCACTCTACTAAATGCCGGCAGAAAATATTTAGGTTTACCGGCAGATAAAGACTTGCAGGGTAAATTGTTCGTCTCATCGGGATTAGGAGGTATGTCGGGTGCTCAACCAAAAGCTGTCGAAATAGCCGGCGGCATAGGAGTCATCGCAGAAGTTGATTATTCAAGGATTCAAATAAGACACGCACAAGGTTGGGTTAACCGAGTATCGGACGATTTAGATATTATCAACTCTTGGATTAAGGATTTAAAAACTAATCCTTCTCAAGATAAAGGAATCTCTATAGCTTATCATGGCAATGTTGTTGATCTGTTAGAATATTTCGACACGAAAGGAATAACTCCGGAACTGATCTCCGATCAAACATCTTGTCATGTTGTCTATGAGGGCGGATATACGCCCGTAGATTACAGCTATGATGAAGCCAGAAAATTAATGGAAAAAGATCCGGAAGGTTTCAAGAAAGTAGTGAACTCCTCACTAGAAAGGCATTTTGAGGCTATCAAAAAACTTACCAGTAAGGGATCCTACTTTTGGGATTATGGTAATAGTTTCTTAACTTCTGTCTACGAGGCAGGTATTAAAGAAGTTGCTAAAGATCCTTCTGATCAAAACCAAGGTTTTATATATCCTTCTTATGTTGAAGATATAATGGGGCCTTTATGCTTTGACAAAGGATATGGTCCTTTTAGATGGGTTTGCTTATCCGGCAAAGATGAAGATCTGAAATTTACCGATAAGTTAGCAATGGATATTATTGACCCCAAAAGAAATGCTAATGACCGAGATAATTACCATTGGATTAGTACTGCCGACAAAAATGAACTGGTTGTAGGCACTAAATCCCGGATATTATATGCTGACGAAATCGGCAGAATTAATATCGCCTTACGATTCAACGACGCTATCAGGCAAGGAAAAATCGGACCGGTTATGTTAGGCAGAGATCATCATGACGTTTCGGGAACAGATTCACCCTTTAGAGAAACCGCCAACATCAAAGATGGTAGTAACACTACAGCAGATATGTCAGTT
>PWNZ01000217.1 GCA_003564135.1 Candidatus Cloacimonadota bacterium | reverse complement strand
GTATGTGAATTTGACTGGGGCATAGCCAAAGTATTCATTGGAGGAAAATTAAGAAGTTTTCATCAAGCACTGTTTACTTCAGCTTATAGCAATTACAGATATTCTATACTTTTTTGCAAAGAAGATACACAGTCATTTCAAGAGGCTCATGCACGGTTTTTTGAGTATATCGGTGGAGCATATAGAACTTTAGTTTATGACAATATGAAGATAGCGGTAGGAAAGTTTGTTGGAAGACGCGAAAAAGAAGCGACAAAGGGTCTTCTTGGTCTGTCTATGTACTACAACTTTGCCTACAGATTTTGTAATGTCAGAGCTGGGAATGAAAAAGGTCACGTAGAAAAGAGCGTTGGTTATGTAAGGCAGAAAGCATTTTCCAAGAAAGACAGTTTCGATTCGTTAGAAGAGGCTAATGCTTATTTGTTATCAGTATGTGAGAAACTTAACAATAAACCGCAAACTGCAAACAAAAACAGGACTGCTGATGAACTTTTCAAAGAGGAAAAAGAATACTTACTACCTGCTCCTGTAGTACCTTTTGAAAGTTCAATAGTTACTGAGCTAAGAGTAGATAAGTACTCAACTATTACGGTAGATCGCTGTCATTACTCTGTACCGGAAGAATATACCGGTAAGTTTATTACCGCAAGGATATATGCCGGTGAAATCGTTTGTTATAGCGACGATAAACATATTTGCATTCATAAAAAATCTCTTGGTTTGGATGAATGGCTTATTGATATTAACCACTACATTAAGACGTTAAAGCGTAAACCGGGTGCTGTTGAGAACAGTGTCGCTCTGAGGAGAATGAGGCAGGAGTATAAAGAACTCTTCCAAAAGCATTTTTCTGAAACTCCAAAAGACTTTATTAACCTTCTTGGCTACCAGAAAGAGCAAAAGATAAGTCTGAGTCAGGTGTTGGATGTGGTCTTAAAGTTGGAGCAAGTATGCCCCCAAGATATCTCTACAGATAAAATCATAGCTATAATGCAAAGAAAAGATGACATTCTATCTCCTGAAAGTAACAGCCAGGACGATGATAGAGCCCGCTGCCAACTATTTGAACTTTCCAGACTAATCCCTCAACAACACAAATTAACGGCTAAAAGAGGTGTCTTATGAGCACTGATGAAATGATAGTAGAATACACAAAGACGATCCGTTTACCCGAAATAAGGAAAACCTATAAAACAAAAGCTGAAGAAGCTGCCAATGAAAACTCATCATACGAGGAATATCTTTGCAGATTGCTGGAAAATGAACACTATCGTAGGCTGGAAAACAGAAAGGCAAACCGTATTCGCTATGCCAACTTCCCCAGCAAAAAATACCTGCAAGACTTAAACCTTGATTATCTGCCGAAAGATGCCAGAGGTAAGCTCAGAATGCTCAAAACCCTTGATTTTATCAAAACCGGACAAAACCTTATCCTCGCAGGAAATCCCGGAACAGGAAAAACTCACCTCGCTATTGCTCTTGGAATTAAAGCCTGCTTGGAAGACTACAAAGTACTCTTTACAACCATACCCACACTAATAACTCAACTCAAGGAAACAAGATCTGCCGGAAGCCTTCGCAAAATGGAACTACGATTCGAAAAGTACGACCTTGTGATTTGTGACGAACTGGGATACATCTCCTTTGACAAAGAAGGCTCTGAACTGCTTTTTACTAATTTATCGCTGAGAGCAGGAAGAAAGTCAACTATCATAACGACTAATATCTCATTCGATAGATGGCAGGAAATCTTCAAAAACCCAGTACTCACTGCCGCAATGGTCGATAGACTAACACATAAAGCTTATATAATTAACATGAACGGTAACTCTTACCGACTCAAAGAAACCAGAGAATGGATGAAAACTATTGACAAATAACTGGAACATTTTCAACTGAAATAGTGGTAACTTTTGAACTGAAAAATACAAAGTTTCATAAAAACAAGAAACAGATTCGCATGTATAATACCCAATATTCTTTTTTTAAAGTACAGATTACTTGCGTCTAGACCTTTTAGAGGTGACATTACATGTTCGTAAGCAAATGTATCTGCATCTTTCTCCATATCAATCATACAATCATTATCACAATGTCCAGTGTGATTTAAAGCTATATGAGCTAATTCATGTAAGACGATAAATGCAAAGGACATACGGAATAACTCAGCAGATGCATCAAAATACTTCCCATTCTTGTATTTGTTATAAAAATATATCAAAATATTGCGTTCTTCTATCAGCAATGTATTCTGCCTAGCAGATATAGATATAATTTTCTTAAGATCATTATCAATAGGATCTTTGGGATCAAACAATATTGTACCACAACATTTATTGCCGGAAAGCAGTTTTTGGTACATATAATACGATGCAAAACATGATGCCCAAAGACGTTCAATTAGACCTATCGTAATGATAATATAACGCTCTGAAGTATTAGTCTTAGCCTTTACTTTAATACAATCTGAGAATTTAATTTCTAATCCTTTATTACACTCAATTTCAATCATGCTACGATTTTCTGGTGATATGTTCACCACATAATCGTAAATGTTAATGAGTTCCGAGTATAGAAAATACCCTTTCAGTTCTGGCTTAAGTGTTAACTTACATGTTCCCATAATCTTCGCCATTGTTTTGCTTTTTCGATGTAGGTTGAACCGGCTAAGAAAGAGGTTCTGATTTCTTTGATATCCATAGGGTGTTTACCTTATGAGTTGCGGGTATAAAATTTCTGGCTTCCTTTGTAGGCTACCATATAAGGTGTGTGCAGCGTTCTTGGTATTCTTAAGATTATCAGGAATGATTTATTTTCAATCTTTATTTCTTTTAGTTGATAATTTATCAGCCGTGGTTGTATGCCGTTTCTTAAGAGGCTGTCCAATCTTTGCTTTACTTCATCAGCATCTTGACCAGAAATTGGTTTTATGCTGTAAGGCTTTTCATCATTTTCCTTTTTCTCTTCGATACCATAGATAATATCCCCGCCGCCGGAGTTTGCCATGGCGGTAACATCGGCTAAGAACTCTTTTTTATCGCCAGATGTATTACCCGGCAATTCTCTTTTATATTCAAGGTGGCGGTCCTCACAGACTTGATTATCGATGAGTTCCCGGATACGCTGCAGGTTTAGTTCTTCTAAGGGAGTGGTGTATAGGAGCATAATTACATCCCTTCTACTACAGTTATTACATTTCTTGTATCATATAGCATTATTTTTCAAAAAACTCTCGGCAAAATCTTTATATGTTTAATAACTCTATATCAAATTTTACTTATCTGCCTTAGCTAAGATGATATTAGTTGCTGAAAAACTTATAACAACACTCATGGTATCGACTCTTTTATTGTTCAATAAAGCCAAGCTTACCTAAGATATCTTTGGCTATATGAATATCGTCAGGGTGGAGTTTCCAATTTAATTTTTTAGCCGTATCTTGAAACTTCTCCTTCGTCATAGAAGATTTATCTTTACTTAAGATGTAATAGGTTTTGGCAGCTAAAGAGAGATTAAGGTAATCAAGGCTATCTACTTTTTTCAAATTATCAATGAAGGAGAAGATTATATCATTTATCTTTCTCACCTCTTCATTCTCTAATAAATAATTCACCATCTCTTTTCCCTGATCAGTTATGGAATAATCAAATCTCTGTATTTCAAATCCACGCCCATTATCTCCCAGTCTTTGTCTATTCTGTTCCACTAAGCCAATACTAACAAGCTCATCGAGGCTTTGCTCTACTTCCGGTGAATATGGCCCGTAATAATGAGCCTTGTAGCTAAAATCTTTTCTCATTTTCAAAGCAAGAAAATACATCTCTTTCTGGAGCAAGGTCTTGCTTCTTATAGTTCCATTATCAGAGTTATAAATAAGCATAAGCACTATATGCCTAATTTTCATAGCTACCTCCATAGCTTTTCAAAATTTCAAGAACTTCTCTCTCTATTGATCCCAATATCAGGCTTTTGCTTTCCTTTTGGTTTTCGTAGTCAATAGGAGCATACACTTCAAAGTAAGCATCCTTCATCTTCTCATCTATCGAACTGAAGACTGTAGATTCTTGTTCAAACTCTTTCTTTTGTCTCTTATTGTCAATAACCATTATTTTCCCTTCCGAGTTTCGAGACATTTCTTTAACGTTTTTTATGGTGTAGGTATTGACTATGACATACTCCTTTTTAATATTGCCCGGCAACACATTAGATATTGCTTTCTCCAATTTGACCCTCAAATCATCTTCAATGTTAAGCAGCTTATCTTTCGACATTCCGTTCTCTTCTAAATCCGCTATCTTTTTTCTAAAAACTGTCTTAAAGAGATTACGGATATAGAGCCGCTTGAAAATATCTTTGGCGTATCCTTCCTTTTCTTCTTCGATTAACTTACAGGTTAATCTCTCATCCCCAAAAGAAAGATAATTATTGAGATAACTACAATCATTCCTGTATGTATAAAGATTCCGGAGATACTTCAATGAGTCTTTTTCTATACCAAGCTCGATACCTCTTATGATCATTGCATCTGAGACTAAGCGAACTTTGTGACGATATACCTGTGTTGTCATATAGTATTTTGCTAAAACGAACTGCTCCAGAGCATTTATCCCGCCGGATTTTATTCCAATATGGCTTTCATCAAAATCATCGTATGTGACAAGTGTATTAAGAAGTCTTTCCAGGTCAAATATGCCATACTTAACCCCACAAAAGTAACTGTCCCGCATCAGATAGTCTATCTTATCGGCATCTAAATGTCCCGAAACAATTTCTCCCCTCATAGGTGACTCAGCATAGTCCCCACTCAGCAATTTTATTATGTTATTTTTTTCTTCCGGACTTAAGAATTGATTCAAGTCCTGATTATGTTCAATCAATTGACGGGTAATAAGTTCGTGTATTTTCTCGGTTGATGTTTCTTTGTTAGATTCTGTCAGATTTGAAAACTTATCTAAGAGATGTTCGGAAATATGAGAGAATGGCCCATGACCTATATCATGGAGCAAGGCTGCATAACGAATCAACCGTTTTTTATCTTCATCCAAGTTAGGTAATAGCTTTCTAACCATCATAGAAACAACATGAAATACTCCAAGTGAATGATCAAATCTTGTATGATTGGCACCGGGATAGACCAAGTTTGCCATCGCAAGCTGCTTTATTTTCCGCAATCGTTGGAAGACAGGAGTATTAACAATCTTTATCTCATAATCAACTAATTCAATGAATCCGTGAACAGGGTCTCTCAGTTCATTCATTAACTTTTAACTCCTTTTACATATATTTTAAATTGGCCATTCTGTCTTCCCCGGATTGATAATCATAAGCGGTGTAACATCTTGCATGATGAATGACTGTTCAGCAAAAATTTCCTGTTTTGGGTAAAACGTTCTCATCACTTTAAAATATTTTCTGCATCAGTCTGATCTGTTTGCTTTCTGTTATGCTGTTCATGATTATTCAGCCGTAACTACATGTTTCTTTTCATCACTCCCGGCATAATAAGTATTGGTAACACACGGGATCATAATTCCAAAAATAAGAGTTAATTTCTCTAAAAACAACTTCCGTTAACACTGTTTCGCTTACATACATTTTCCTCTTTTCCTTTTGTGTTTGCCTTATTGCTCTGATGATTATAGTTACTTATAAGCATCTAAATCAACAAAGGCAAAATATTTACGGACAAACAATATTATAGCTGAGCATATGTCAATAAAAAACTTTATCTTTAACAAAGTATCTGCCTGATAGATGTAAATAGCAGCACGGATGAAGATAGTTCAGTAGTGAATTAGTTGATTAGTTGCTTGGTGTTCCTACTTTCATCTGTTAATTCTCTCAATTCAGAAAAAGAACACTCAAAAAACAATATCTCTCACTATTATTCAGTAATATTGCAACCATATTTAAGAAACGTTAGAGTATTGGCCAGTCGGCAATCGCCGATTAGCTGTTTCTCTAACGTTTTGTGAGAGGTATAAGAATGGTATTTGAGGTGTGTTGTAAATTTGAGATGAGCGCTATTATTATATAATAATAATTATCAAAGAAGAGGTACTACCTTGAGGGAATCGATAGATAACTGTCTGATGTGCTGAGAGTTTTTTTGATGGTGAGGTGAAAATAAAGGAAAAAAAGGCCAGAAAATCCAAAAAGGGCTAAAAAATCCTCCGACTATTAGTAGAGAGCAGAAATGAAAAAACAGTACGGAGGAAAAGATGAAAGCAATAAGAATACCTAACCATCTGTTGCGGCTGTTGAAGAAAACCTTAGGGCATTACTTTAGTCAACCGTTAGAGTTTCAAATATTGGTGCGACAAAACAAAAAGATGCAGGGTAGATGCAAAGATTATGTGTTTCAGATGTCTCATGGAACTCAACAGATAAAACTGTATGAGCCGAAAAAATACAAAAATGATAGCGGTACTCCCCTGCGGAACAGATCGCGGTTGATAATGAAGCTGGCAACTGAAAATGGTCCCGCTCCCAAAGAGAAGCTTAATGAACTATTTCGCAATTATCCCTACCACCTGCTGAAAAGCGAAGCGATAAATCTGAGAATGAAAAACTTTTATTTCGATGTGAAAAGGGTGAGAGTAGGTGATATTATCGAGATTTACAGGCTGAGAGATGAAGAGCCGGGGCAGCAAGGTTTGTGTAGTCCTGATCCGGATAAAGATATCTTTTACACAGAGCAGGATTTTGCTGCGAAGAAGACGATACACTTTGAATATGAAGGTCGTGACGAAGAACATTATTACGGAGTGAATAAAAGAAGCGGGGAAATCTCTAATCTGCTACATTATATTTGGGAATGATTGGGAAGAGTTGAAGAGTAGATTAGTAGAATAGTTGAGTAGTAGAGTAGTAGAATAGTAAAATAGTAGAGTAGTAGAATAGGGAAAAAGTCGAAGCGGTAGGTTAAGTGGAGGCGTTTGGAGTTGAAATGAGAGTTGGCGGTGTTTTTTTTGTCCACGAATTACACGAAAAAACACTAATTGAGAAAGGTACGATGTACGATTTACGATGAACGATGTAGGATTGGAAAGAGTTGAGTAGTTGAATAGTTGAGTAGTAGATTAGTAGAATAGGGAAAGTCGAAGATGTGGAAGCAGCGGAGAAAAGAGCGAAGGGCTGAGAGTTGAGAAGGAAATTAGTAGAATAGTAGAGTAGTAGAATAGTTGAGTAGGGGCAAAGGGCTGAGGGCTAAACTTTCATTTCTAACTTTAAACCCTTTTGGCCCCCCCTCGAATCGAACTTCGCAAAAAGACTCGTTCTCTTCGATTCCCCCACAAGGGGGGAATGATTGACGTTTGATTGCTCCTTTCAATATGAGTCTGCAAATCTCTAAGCTTTTGAGACAATATTATCAGTCTATAAATTGGAGCACTTTTCATTGCCATCTAAAGGCGTAGGGCTGAGGTCTGAGGGCGGAGAGGTTAGATAATTTAGAATTTAGGATGTAGAATTTAGAATTGGAAAGAGGGGAAGTGGCGATGAAGATGATTCGGGAAAAAAGTATAGACCTTTCAGGTCTGATCAGAGCTGGCAGCTCTGAAAACAGCGGCGTTTGGAGTTGAAATGAGAGTTGGCGGTGTTTTTTTTGTCCACGAATTACACGAAAAAACACTAATTGAGAAAGGTACGATGT
>PWNZ01000275.1 GCA_003564135.1 Candidatus Cloacimonadota bacterium | reverse complement strand
TGGCAATTGCCACAGATCTGGGATTCTGCACCAAATTGCTGGTAAATAAAATCAAAGATGCCACAACAATCATCCTCGAAAGTAATCATGATAACGAAATGCTGATGACCGGTAAGTATCCCTGGCACCTTAAACAAAGAGTAAAAAGTATAAACGGCCACCTCTCTAACGAGCAAGCTATCGGTTTGCTAACCCAGATACTACACCCGAAATTGGACAACCTCATCTTAGCCCACCTGAGCGAAGAAAACAACCATCCCCGTATTGTTGAAAGAATTTTCTCCGACTATCTCTTTTCAGTCAGATGCAATACTCGCTTCGCCATATCTAGGCAGAACGGCTCTACACCGATGTTTGACATATAATAAATAGTTTGCACTGCCTGCCATAAAAAATCTCAGATTATGCGGCTGTAAAGAAAAAAAGTCAGGGCGTAATAATATCTCACCCTGACTTAATTATTCAATTTTTAGCTAGATTATTGATTGTAGTATTGGATGAACTCATAAGGATGAGGTCTATCGTTAACCATTTTTGCTTCTTTTTTCTTATAATCTATCCAGAAATCAATCAGATCTTTGCTGAAAACTCCTCCCTCCAATAGGAACTGATGATCATCTTTAAGAGCTTCTAATGCTTCTTCTAAAGATTCCGTGATTGAAATCAATGAATCTTGTTTTTCTTTTTCCCATTTGAAAACATTATCATCAAATGGACCAAAGTTATTCTTTGTTGGGTCGATCTTATTCTTAATACCGTCGACTCCTGCCATCAATAAAGCACTCATGGCTAAATATGGATTACATGTTGCATCTCCGGTTCTAAATTCGAATCTCTTGGTATTTTCTTCAGTAGCATATTTTGGGATCCTAACTGCTGCACATCTGTTGGCTAGTCCGAAGAATAATTTAACCGGTGCCTCAAAGCCTGGTAATAATCTTTTATATGAGTTAGTGCTGGGGTTAGTGAAAGCAGTTAATGCTCTACCATGTTTAAGCATACCACCGATAAACCATAAGGCTTCATCTGACAAGTCGGCATAGTTACCTTTTTTAAAGAATATGTTTTTACCTTGCTTTTTGAGCAAGATATGATAATGCATCCCATTGCCCGGTTCGTTATATAAAGGTTTCGGCATGAAGGTAGCTGTCAGTCCATACTCTAATGCGACCTGTCGAATAATATTTTTCATGTACATGGTGTCATCTGCAATCTTCGGAAAGGCTAATAACTCGGTCTCGATTTCTTGCTGAGAAGCTAAGCCAACTTCGTGATGATGGTAGTTAACAGCTATTCCCATATCTTCTAAGATTGATATCACCTCATCTCTGACGCCCGCCCACTTATCAAACGGGACATCCATGTGATAACCTTTTCTGTCAACCTGTGATGTACCATCAATATCTTCATAGTTATGGGGTAGTGCTTTTTTGTTTTCCGACGATGTCAAAAAATAGCCTGATTCATATGTATTACTGAAGAACTCGGCTTCATCAAATAAATAAAACTCAAGTTCCGGTATCCATAAGGATTCATCAGCTATTTTTGATTTAACCAGATAGTCATGAGCTCTTTTAGCGACACTTCGGGGATCTTTCTGAACACCTTTTCTCGTATCGGCATCGCATATCGAACAGATGACACTTAATTTCGGTTTTTCGGAAAATTGATCGATGGTTGCCGTTTCAATATCCGGCATCAAAACCATATCTCCGGATTCGACCGATTTTAGACCCGGAATGCTCGACCCGTCAAAAGGTATACCTTCGAAAACCACTTCGTCTAATCTTCTGGTTGGGAAGGTAATATGATACCAGCGGCCTAATAGATCTGAATATTTAAGATCAATCAGTCCAATCTCGTTTTCGATTACCAGTTCTTTAATCCTTTCCATTTTCTTTTCCTCCGTCTATTTTTTTTGTTTATTTCTCATTTAATTCATGTATCAAGAGTTCATTAGCTGTTAATAGAGGCTCGTTCCGGTTAATAAAGTGATAGCTAAATTAACCGGCGGAAATATTACCCTCCCTATTATATTCCAACCGAAAACATAAGAAGCTAGAATAATACCCATAAAAATTAACATACCCTGCCTCTCAAAAACCATGTATCTGTAGTAAAGATGATTGGGTAAAAAGGCTCCTAATATCTTAGAACCATCCAGTGGAGGTATCGGTATGAGATTAAAAAAAGCGAGTATGAGATTGAAAAAGACGATCAATAAAAATACTTCGGCAAAAAAATAAACAACGTTAAACAAAACTGTCCCACCACCAATAGGTAATGATGCTAATAGCCTGAAACCTATAGAGAAAACGATAGCTACTGCTATATTAGAAGCAGGACCCGCTGCTGCGGTAATACCGAGATCTCTTTTTCTGGTATCGTACGAGAAGTTATTGGGATTTATCGGGACAGGTTTAGCATAGCCGAACACCAAGGCTCCTCGAGTTGCAAATAATAGTAATATCGGCAACAAGACGGTGCCAAAAGGATCTATATGGTTGATCGGATTAAGTGACAGGCGACGATTAATCTTGGCGGTTTCGTCACCTAATAACAGAGCAGCATAACCATGACTGATCTCATGTAATATAATGCTCATTAATATTACCGGCACTACAATAAGATATTGCATCTTGTTCTCTCTTTTAGTAAATTATCTTTTGTTTTAATAATTATTAAGTTAAGCGAATACACCTTATTACTTAGGACGGTTATCCCTTTTTCTAATCCTTATAAATCTTTTCTTACCGACTTTTAAGATCCTGCCATCATTAATCTCTATTTCAGCATTCTCATCGGTAATAGTTTGCTTATCTACGCTAACCGCTTTCTGCCTGACCAAGCGCCGCGCTTCGCCATTGCTTTTACAAAGTCCGGAATCATTCAGTAGCTTAATAATCCATAACTTGGCATCTGTGAGGTAGAACTCATCAATCAGATCCGGCATCTGTTTTTGTGCGAAGACTTTATCAAATTCCTGTTCGGCAGCTAAGGCTCTCTCTTTATCGTGATATAGCTCGACAATTGTCCTTGCCAATCTCTGTTTTACTATCTTGGGATTCACACCTTTGTCAAGCTCTTCTTTTATTTTGCTAAGCTCTTTAGTATCTGTAGGAGTGGCAAGCTTGAAATAGTTAAGTATCATATTGTCAGGTATAGACATGACTTTACCATATTTATCTTTAGGGGTATCAAACAGAGCTATATAATTATTCAGGCTTTTACTCATTTTATTGATCCCGTCAGTGCCGGCAAGTATTGGGAACAGCATAGCAACTTGCTCCTCTTGGCCGAAAAACCTCTGCATGTCACGCCCAACTAAGATATTAAATTTCTGCTCGGTTGCTCCCAGCTCTATGTCGGCATTTATTGCTACCGAATCATACCCTTGGAGCACCGGATACATGATCTCGTGCATTGCTAAGGCTAAACCCTGTTCATAGCGTTTACGGAAAGTGTCGTGTGCCAAAAATTGAGCTAACGTGAATTTTGACAATAAACTCAACACGTCGGATAAGTCCATCTTATCAAACCACTCTGACTGATATCTGACCTCGGTCTTATCTTTGTCAAGAACCATATACAACTGATCCATATACTTCTCAGCGTTTGTTTTGATTTGTTCGGCGCTCAACGGCGGTCTGGTTACATCACGGCCTGTGGGGTCACCTATGCGGGCTGTAAAATCTCCAATTATGATCACACCTATATGCCCTAAGTCCTGAAGCTCCCTCATCTTACGGATAGGAACTAAATGACCGATATGAACATCCGCTCCTGTCGGATCGATTCCATACTTGACCCTTAGAGGTTTACTTTTAGCTGCTGAACAATTAAGTTTATTTATTAAATCTTTTTCAGGTATAATCTCTTCTGCTTTATGCTTCACTTTGTCGATAATTTCTTGGCTAATCACTTAATCCTTCTCCATGATTTTTATGACAACTTATTAGCAACACTTTAGCTGTCAATCTAATAATGAGGCCATATTACCCAACTCTCTTAGTGAGATGGAAAATCAAGATAACATCATAGAGCACCTGCGGCTATATTAACCCGAAAGATCCACTAATCTAAATACCGGCAGAGATAAGCTTTAGCGTCGGTTAGCATAGTTATCTAATGCTCTCTTGAATTACGGGTGTTTTTTTATTGACATGTTCTTACCTCTTTTTATGTTAGTTGGAGTCGAGGTTGATACGGTTTTATTCATGTAAGATAATGCCATAATCGCTAGACTTAAAAGGATATTGACAGGTTCTATCCGGCTCCTTTTATGGGACCGATAGACTGATATGGATCTTGAACCAAGCCACATATAAGTGTATTGGCTTCAGAAAAACCTTTTTGATATATAAGGAGAGAATAATGAAAAAAACGATATTACTCATACTGATAATCCTTTCAACTTCATTCTTAACAGCAGACTTACTTGAACTAGAAGTTTCAGGTACAAACTACTACAATGTCTTAAGGATATCAAGTTTCGACGTCAAGAACCCGCAGAATCAACCGTTGTTTTTCACCATAAGAGTTAACAATCCCGGTCAAACACCTGTTGAAAAACCTTATTTATCTTTTGAACTGCTATGGAATAATAAAAGCTTAGTTGAAACCAGAACACGATATAATGCCGATATTCCATCAGGCAGCTTGCCTACCATAACTAATAGAGATATCTTCGTGGAATCAGGTTCCTATGGCCCTCATTCTTTTTCTAGGCCGGATCCTGAAATCAACATTTTTGAAGCATTAAAAGGTGAATTGCAAGACTTTCGTGAAGTCGTATTAGATACCGGTCTTTTCCCTGATGGTCAATATCTATTTAGAGCTGAATTCCAAAATGAAAATCGTGAAAAAATATCTAATCACGTCGTTCATGATTTTACTGTCCGTAATGCAGGAGGAATCTTTCCGGTAGGCCCAGGAGCCACACTAGGTTCCGGTTCAATCCCTACGGTATTTATTAACCCTGTTAGTTTCCGTTGGTCAAGCAATCTTGTAGGTACCAGCAACTTATTCCGGCTAATAGTGAAAGAGTTTGCAGAACGCATCATGTTAGACCCCAGCTTTTTAGAGATGGGTGGAGATATTATCAAAGATGAAAAAACCGACAACACGTTTTATTCTGAGTTTTTAAACCTGAAAGACGATCATTATTATGTATGGCAAGTTTCCACCGAACTGTTTGATCCATCAGTACGCACCCCTGCAACGATTAAAAGCCCGTTCTCTGTATTTAAATATAGCTCTCAAATCGATGATGGTTCAGAGGACAATATAAAAATAATCGAAATGTTTCTTATGAGTCTGAATGATGCTGAAATTATTGACTTACTAAACTCCGGTTATCAGGCTACGGGTGTGATTGAACTAAACGTACGAGTTTTTGGCAACGCTGAAATTCAAGCAGCTTTACAGCAAATATCCGATAAAGAAATCATAAGAATAGATGTAACTGAATAAAGTGAGGTATTCTACTATGAAATATGCATATCTTGTATTACTAACCCTGATATCTGTCTCCTTTTTATACGCCGACACCCCTATAGGGCTGACCTTGAGAATGCGCGGGGATATATCCTTGGCCCGAGAAGAAGAAACAAGTGAACTAGCTGAAGGTGAAGCTTTGTTAAATGAAGATGTCTTAACAACTTATGAGGAATCATTCGCTTTCATCAAATTTGTTGATGACGGCGCAACTCTCCGTTTGTTCGAAAATAGTGTTTTGACTCTTAATACCGAACAAGATGATGACAAACTCAATAAGAATAGTTTTCTGCAAGTAGGAAACATCTTTACAAGTGTAAAAAGAAACACCGGTGAAATGACTATCGAAACACCGACTACTGTGGCTTCTGTACGTGGAACGGAAGGATTCATTGTAGTTAGTGATGATGGTACTACTCTGATTATCGTTTTATCAGGCACTTTTTACGTGATAAATAAAGAGTCCGGAGAAAGTACTATGGTTACCGGAGGAAACACCTGCCATTCGGATGGAACCGGTGCTTTAGACACCTATACAACTACCGATATTGATCCTGATTGGCTGGAATCAATCAAAGATGACTCTGTTGATGAATCGGAAGTATATCGAATTGAATTACTTCACGAAGATGGACGACAGAGGGTAATCGAGCTTGAATTAGATTAAAAGCGGGAGAAACATGAAACCGATTAACTATGGTATTAAAATACTGATTATATCCCTTATAACAGTTACAGCCTTGTTCATTAATGTTAGATCTCTGATAGCTCAAGATATTATCCTCAATCATTCAGCACCTATGGGGCTGAATAGTGGAACAGAAACACCATTAACTCTGTCGGTTATTGGTGACCGAGCACACATTGAGTCTGCTGCACTCTACTATAGAGAGACCGGACATGTAAGCTATAACGAGATAAGTGTTCAAAGATCGGAAATAACTTCGAATGAACTAACGTTTTATCTTCCACCTCTGAGCGACCGCAGTTCCGGTTATGATTATTACTTCGGCATCAATCATGTCTCGGGAAGAACTATAACCCATCCCCAGACTAGTCCTCAGAATAATCCTTTAAGGATACGAGAGGTTACCAAACCTCATATTTCGGGAAAATTCTTGCTGCTGAATACCGATACGGTTATTCAACGTGGTGATGACTTAGTCTTCGCTGTATCATTGTTTCAAATTCAGAATCAGATAGATACTAATTCAATCATGTTAATAGTAAATGATACAGAAGTCACCCACAGAGCAAACCTAAGTCATCCGCTCTTAGTTTATCGGAAATCTAACCCACGTCCCGGTACATACAACTTTCAGGTTAGAGCTAGAACTACAACAGGTGAACGAATACAGTCGGAAATATGGCAATTCACAGTCTTAGAAAGGAGATCGATATTAGCCGACCTACCTTTTAACCTGCGAGGCAGCCTAGTTTTTAACTCCAGAATTATAGATTTATCAGAGTCGGAAGAAAGTGAATATAGAGGAAGAACCATTAATGATGCTAATATGCGGATGAATTTATTTGCCCGACATGATTGGTTCTCAGCGGCAACCAGAATATATCTTACCTCGTTGGAGACCTCGCGACGGCAACCTTCAAATCGCTACAGCATTCAACTGTCAGTTCCCACTTTAGACTTACACCTGATAGATTACTCACCAAACTACGGTGCATTCTTGCTTTCCAACCGCAATATCAGAGGTATTACAGGCAAGTTTCAGTCCGGTGGACTGTCATTGTCGACAACCTACGGGCAAATAGCGAGAGCAATCGACGGAAGAGAGTTGGAGGTTCCCGATACACCTGAACACTCCGCAGGAACGTTCCAAAGGGACGCGTTTGCAGCAAAATTAGATCTAGGTGAAAGCGAAGGGCTGAAAATAGGTTTTGGCTTTAGCAAGATAAAAGATGATGTTGCGTCCTTGGACTCTCTCCACTACAAGGCGGCCACTGAAGATTCTGTTGTATACTTAACTACTCCTGTAGATAATTTGGTTTTAGGAACAGATCTACGATTAGCTTTTGATAATCAACGGTTCATAGCCGGAACAGAAGTGGCATACAGTTTGTATAATAGCAATATAGATGAAGGAGTCATCAGTAAGGACTCATTGAAAGCTTATATAGACAATGATGTGCCCTTTGATCCTGAAGACTGGGAAAACTTTATTGTTATCAACCAAAACATCGAACCAATTATACCCGGAACGTCTAACTTAGCATATCGTGTCTACCTGAGATGGTTTGTTTTGAATAACATGCTCAATGTCTCCTACGCTGAGATAGGGCCTAGTTTCAGATCATTAGGCTCAACCTATTCGCAAAGTGATGCTTCTATCATTACTGTTTCCGACTATATTTCTTTGTTCAGAAACAGAGTTTCTGTCGATGCCGGCTTGAACATCATAACTGATAACCTGTCTGAGCAGAAGGCAACTACCACCACAAATACAAGCTGGTATCTGCAAACAATGATTAGACCACATAGCAATTTGCCTTATCTCCGTACAGGGGTTAACTTTGCTAATACGGAAAATGATTATGATGATGACTATACAGCAAAAGTCGACCAAGAAATGAGTTCTTATAATCTTGGTATAGGTTACCGCTTTGAACAGATACCTCACACTTTGACATCTGTGGATCTGTCCTTAAGCCTATCAGATGATAAAGACCTTACCGATAAGCAGTCATTTGACTTGAGTCGAAACAACTTCAACATCAATATCCATAATTCTCTCAATGTAATTCCTCTGCAGATAAGGCTTAACTTCAGCAACTCCGTCCAAAAAAACAATCTTCTCAGAGATAATAAATCGACTAGCAACACGACCTTCGGTTTGCGGAACGAATATTCTTTCATGAACGGATTGGTTGTTCCTCATCTCGACATCTCACTAAACTCTTTCGGTGAAAATAATACCCTCTCCCGTTATGATATCGGGACCCGACTCAGGCCTTATACCCGAACAACTATATCGACGAGGATAGAACTAACCAACTTTAGTGACAAAGACGATGAAGATCTTGAGTATAGTACTTTTGGCTGGTTCTTGAACGCTTCCAAGAGATTCTAATAACATCTACACTTTAAAGCCCTATATTATAACTCGCCTTTCCGATAATCAGCCGGAGAGGCGAGATTAAATTGCCATTTAAAGAATCAAAACTTCTATGAAAAAAAGATCACAGCTAATACTTATACCGATATTGTTGGTCTTGCTTACTCAAATCCTGTTCCTTACAGATTTTTGGGGGGATTTTGAGCATACAATGCAAGACCAGCTTTTCCATCTTAGAGGCCCAAACCCTACAACAAATGATATCGTCATCGTCGCTATAGATGAAGCAACCTTCAGCTCTTTAGAGATCCAAATGCCCTTCCCCAGATCAATCTATGGTCGGATGCTGGATAATTTGAAAAAAGCGGGTGCCAGGCAAGTAATATTTGATATTCTTTTTACTGAAAGATCTGAAGAAAAAGAAGACAGAGCATTAGTTGCAGCAGCGGAAAGCTTCGGAAATGTTGTCTTTTCAGGTCAGCTTCAACATGCTGCCGGTGACAGATATCAACAATCAAGATTAATCAGCCCGATACCTTTCATACGTCAGTCTGCTTTGAGTTGGGGGCTGGTTAATATCAGTCCTGACACCGACGGATACATCAGAAAATATACTCTGTTTGAGAAGATAGGAGATGTACCTTATTATTCGATTGGTGTCGTATCTATAGCTAATCAGGAACAACTCGACCCTGACAGAAACTGGCGTGACTTCATTAGACCAGGGAATAGACACCTCAGGATGGGAAACAACAAAATCCCGATAGTAGAGACCAATAAAGCTCTAATCCAATTCTACGGTGAAATGGGCACCTTTCCGCACTATTCTCTGTTCAGTATTATAGATGACGGCACCTTAGAAGAAACAGAATTCGGCGATCCCATTTTTCAGGTAAATGAATTTGAGTCTCTTTTAGAAAGAGGAGTTTTTGAAGATAAAATTGTACTGGTAGGAGCTACAGCCCTTAGTTTGCATGACTACCATCAAACACCTTTTACTCAAAGAAACCTGATGCCCGGCGTAGAGATCCATGCCAATTTTATCGAAATGGTGCTGCAAGAAGACTATCTAATGCCGTTCTCCAAAATAGTTTACTTCTTCTTACTGTTGATAGCTGCAATAATTTTCTATCTATTATATACACACCTTAAACCTGTATGGTCTCTTTTGGTCTTAATTTTATTTACCTTTGCCTATGGCTTATTAGTCTTCTATCTATTCACATCACATAATATACTCTTATCTGTTATTCAACTGCCTACTATCATCATTTTAACCTATATAGTAGGCTTGGTCTACCAATACCTTAAAGCGAGCAAAGAAAGAAAAGAAATCAAGCGTACTTTCATGCATTATATGGCGCCTGATCTTGTTACTGAACTCCTAAAAGACCCCAAAAAGCTCAAATATGGCGGGTCTCTGCAAGAGATAACGGTTCTTTTCTCCGATATCAGATCATTCACAACCTACTCAGAAAAACATACCCCTGAGCAAACAGTAGCTATACTACATGAATACCTGACGGAAATGGTAGATATAATTTTAACCAATAAGGGTATTGTCGATAAATTCGTCGGTGATGAGATTATGGCACTCTACGGAACACCGATAACATTAGAAAACAACTCTTTGGCTGCATGTAAAACCGCAGTTCAAATGAGAACTAAATTAAAAGAGCTGCACAAGAAATGGAAGGAAGAAGGCATAGAAGGTTTCGAGATTGGTATTGGCATCAATACAGGTAAAGCTGTCGTAGGAAACTTAGGTTCCGATCAGATATTTGACTATACAGCCATCGGCGACACCATTAACGTCGGGGCTCGTTTAGAAGCGATAAATAAAGAATATGAAACCCAGAATAATATAATTATAAGTGAATACACTTTGCAAAAGGTTGCTGATTTAGTCGATGTTCGCTACCTTGACGAAGTGAAGGTCAAAGGTAAGGATATACCGGTTAAAATATACGAGTTAATCAACATCAAAGTATGATCTAACCATAGATAACAGTCAACTATACTTGACACTATCGATGATTGAAAGAAAGCGTTGCCTAAATATTTCTAGGAGGTACTTATGTCCTTTAAAGTTGCTGCTTTAATTCCGGCACGATACTCTTCTGTCAGATTACCGGCAAAACCTTTACTCCCAATAGGGGATATCCCCTTAATTTGTCGTGTCTATAAATCTGTAGCAGATGCACAGCTGTTTTCTCAAGTTCTTGTCGCTACTGACAACGAACAAATAGTAAAAGCTGTTGAAAACTACGGAGGAAAAGCAATAATGACATCTTCTGATTGTGTCAGCGGCACGGACCGGATAGTCAGTGTTGCTCAAGACATAGATTGCGACATCATCGTTAATGTACAAGGTGATGAACCCTTTATCGGTAAAAATGAACTCGACCAACTGATTGAAGCCTTTAATGATCAGCAAGTACAAATTGCTTCGCTAATGAATGATAAATTTAGCGATGGTGATTTAAGTAATCCCAACATTGTTAAAGTGGTTGTCTCAACAGCTAAAGATGCTCTCTATTTCTCACGAGCCACAATACCATTTGACAGAGACAATACAGGCACCGCACATTACTATCGACATATTGGGATTTATGCTTTCCGTAAAAAAACACTTCTGCAATTCCCAAGTCTTGAAAATTCACCGCTTGAACAGACAGAAAAACTGGAACAGCTAAGATGGTTAGAAAATGGGTATCGAATTAGGATGGTTTTAACGGACTATCAAGGATTTGGGATAGACACAAAAGAAGACCTCATAAAAGCAGAGAGATATCTTCATAGATACTGCAATAATCAATAGTTTTTACGTTTTTTCACCCGTCTTGAACCAACAGCTTTATTGGGGCTTAGTTATTGTCACCCCTTCTTTATCATCTTTTATGCTGGTCGTATAAGAAAAAATATGAACTTTAGTGCCGGCTGCCACTTTCCGTTTAAAAACTACACTATTCTCTACAGTAGCGATGTAGCTGTCATCAGTAATTGATTCTAATAAGCCGGCCTCTAAATCAGCTATCTTTTGCCCGATATTATCAAGATGAATACCATTATCCTCGCCATCTTGATCCGCCTGTATAACTCTAAAACCATCATACAAAGTTAAAAAATCATTCCAAAAGGCTATGCATTCCCGATTGAAAGGGAGATAACAAATTGCTGCCTCAATGTAATCTTTATTAGTCTTCAGTAAATAACCAATGACAATGCTTTTTGCTGCATAGACTGAACAGTCATCGCATACTGACTCATCTCCGGAAATAAAATTACGATTGACTGCAAACAAAGTTTCTTTGGCAAGCCCATCCAGTTTTATGTTATGATTAGAAACTACCCGCGATTGCTCGACTTGAGTTAAGCCAACTGTCCCTTCAGACAAAATTTTAGAATTAACAACAGTCCCTTTGATCAGCGCTTTGCCATTGATATAGAGGGTACAATTATTAAGGTTTCCGGTCAAAGCAAAATCACCATTAATGTAAGCCATACCTTCACCATTCACATCACCTTCAACCAGAACACTACACGGAAATACATAGAGAGTGTTTTGGTCTAAGGTAATATCGGTATTAAATTTTAGAGTTGAACAGATGCTTAAGCGATTTTGCCTATCGAGGCATGGAATACCCTTTTTGCCGGCTACAAAGGTTCCATTCTTGAATATTACGCCTTCGCCACAAAGCACTGCAGCAATTTCTTGATCTGATTCCGGCGGGAAGATGTCATTTCCGAAAATGTCTTTGCCTTTAGCTCCTGCACTAGTAACCTTCAAATGGGAAATACTTTCTCCTTCTTGGATAGTTTTTTTTACGAGTATTTCCTCGATTTTCGGCTGATACATATCATGTGGCTTCAGTATCTGTCCTTCTGGAATTACAAGCTCAAACTCGGTTTCCGGCATCTTAACAGGGTCACATTTAGCAATCAAGAAAGACTGACCAAGCTGCTTTTTAATCTGTTGCTTTGTCAGAGATTTTTTAGCATTTTCAAAGCCATATTGTATGCCGGCTGCTTCGATTAATTTGCTGATGTCTGATTCGTTAAAGAATATACACCTATCGGAAAGCTTAAGATAAGCTTCGTGACCTTGTGTATCTACAGTGAGAACAACCGTCTTATTATCGTTATAATAATATTTTTCGCTCATCTGATTCCTATCAGTGAAACTTGCCGTTGTTTTGTTTTGTCTCTGCGATATGAAAAATAAAGTGGATTATCATGAGTACAAATGGATATATCTTCAATTTTTATCACACCCTTAGTTTGTGCTTGGTGTTTGACAACTTTCTTGAGATCAATATTGGGAAAGACTTGTTCAACTTCAGTCTTGGTCACAAAATCAGTAAATATCTCCTCAGATACCGGATAATTATCTCCTGATATCGCTGGACCTATTAAGATATTGATGTCATCCGGCCGGGAGTTAAAATGCTCTTGAAGATTGGCTATTGTTGCTCCAACTATATTCTCTTTAGTCCCTTCTCTACCGGAGTGAACTGCTGCAATCACTTTCTTTTTATTGTCATATACCAATACCGGCACACAATCGGCAGTTAATATTGTCAAAAAAGAACCTTTTTTCGATGCTATAATGGCATCACAATCAGGCAAATGAACAGGTGCAGAGATATCGCGGCAATAACTGATTATAGGATCAGCCAATACAACTGTGTTGCTGTGCGTCTGCTCAGGGAAAACCATATTTACAGTCGGAATTCGGATGTTCTCGACATAGAATCCTTTTTTATCCATGATCGACTTATAGTCGTTACTTTTATCACCAAAATATGCTATAATTGATGCACGTTTAAACAATATATTACTACTCATAAAGTTTAATTACTTTGTTTTAAGGTTAAAATCATTATCGGCCATGTTCTAATATAAAGCCACTACCCAGCACTTACTTCTTTCGTCGACTAGAACAGCGACAAATCAGTGCTGGGCGGCCTGAAAACTATTCACCTAATTCTGTTTTCAAGAATTCTACAACTTCTTTAGCAGAAGCTCCGGGAGTAAATATCTCCTTGAAGCCTTTCTGCTTAAGTTCTGAAATATCCTCTTCGGGGATGACTCCACCACCAAATAAGACAATCGAATCAGCTCCTTTTTCCTTCAAAATGTCGGCAACTTTGCTGAACAGAATATTGTGAGCACCGGACAAGAGACTGAGCCCAACGGCATCAACATCTTCCTGAACAGCCGCTGCGGCTATCTGTTCCGGTGTCTGTCTTATACCTGTATAAATAACTTCCATTCCGGCATCTCTTAATGCCCGGGCAATGAACTTAGCTCCGCGATCATGTCCATCTAAGCCCGGCTTCCCGATCAGTATTCTATATTTTTTCATATCTAATCCTCCATCTGGAGTAATCTCTGCAAAGCCACTCCAGCGTCAATCTTTTTTTCTGCGGACAGCAGATATCGCTCAAATAATGAGCATTTCATCTTTAAATTTCCACATTATTTTTTTGCTCTCTTTCAAGTCTAGTGGGTAAATGCTCCTACTATCCATCAACATTTTGTAAATCATTTTGTTCGGCATAATAAAAGCACCAACACTACAGGTTGGCAAAGAATTAGACATGCACAATATTCTTGCACTTTTAACAGTTCATCACAAAATGGTTCTCTGGGAGGTCTGCCCATGATGCTGTTCTCATTTTGTTTGTTAGTTAGGAGACACTCTCATCATTATTACATTATCAATAATATTCGTGCTTTTTTTGGCAGAAAGTTGCCGACTAAATTGGACAGTATGATATCCTGTCCCTACATCTTCATTGTCTTTTATTCGTGTTTATTAGTGGAAGCTTATTTGTGTGCATTCGTGGTTAGGTATTTGGTTCCGGCTTGTCCGGGTTAGGAAGTTCCTCTCAACTCTTTTATTTAACTCTACCCACTTAGTTTGCAAGATAGCCATTTTTTGAATGCTAATAAGATCTTCTTAAGCTAAGGTCAAAGTTTTTGCAATATTAATGGATCAGGCAAACCGCCCATCAAGTGAGACCGTTGAAGTCAGAAAACAGGTCTGTTTTTTGTATTACAGACCACCGGAATGTTACTCTTAACGTCAAAGCCGTCCGTTGTACACAGAAGGGCAAAGGGTGTAGAGTTTAGTGTTGAGAATGGATAATGTAGATTTCAAAGATAAATCCAGATCTCCTGACCCCATATATTTTGTGATTGTTCTTTACCCCTTATTTCATCAAGTAATCGAGTCTGCCTGGACACAATTAACTTGACAAGATTCCGCCCGTTAATCCTATAGATCAATCGCAAACTATCTTAAAGGTTCAAGAGAGTTATTATGCTTGATAAAAAGGCTAAAGACAAACAAATTAATAAGCTCGAAAAAGATTACGCTGGGTTCACTAAAGCAGCATATCGAACGGCATACTCGATAACCGGGAAGCGAGAAGATGCCGAAGATATTGCTCAAGTTGTTACCATGCGTTATCTTGTTAATGAAAGCAAAGTCAAGCCTGAATCAGCAAAAAATTGGGTAATTAGTACATCAAAAAACGAATCATACTTATTACTACGCAACCAGAAAAATCAGTTCGTAAAAGAACCGGAAGCTGTTGCTTCTTACGACACCTATGAACAAGAACTGACCGAATCTTTTCTCGACGAAAAACGGACTAAGCAAGAGCGTCGGTTGTTGATGAAAAAGATTCGAGAGAATCTACCGCAGCATGAACAAAATATCCTCTACAAATACTTTATTAAGGGTGAGAAACTATCCGACATACTAGCTAAGGGCAAAAAAAAGGCCGTCAGTAAAACAAGCTTATATCAAAAAATATACCGGCTGAGAAAAGATACTCGCGCCGAGCTTTTGATCAGCAAGGGCATAAAATGCTCAAAAGATATTGTGAGCGTCAACCTCAACCAATCCATAATAAGATTCATAAATAAGTACAGTCAGTGTATCAAAGAAAAATCTTTTGAGTCAATGAAAAGATACTTTTGCGAGATAGGAACCCCTCAGTCAGTACCAAGATTTAATATCCAGGAAGTCATAGACTACGACGTAGAGTTGGTAGGACGGCAGCAGTTTACTATTTATGTTCACTTTTTAAATACAAGAGGGAAGTTAGAATACTTCTCAACTGACTTTACCTACGGCGAAAACACAGCATTCACTATTAAAAAGCTTCCCAATAATCGGGATATGGAAAAATGTATCACTATAAACGAGAAAGACCTAAATAATAATTTCTTGAATTCTTTGGATGAAGCAAATCATGAGGGTTTCATAAACGTTAAAGAAGACGATATAGCAACAGTACTCGAAGATCTTGATAGAGCAAAATATAGAAACATCCCCATTAGGAAAAAGATCCATCTAAAACTTAGTAAACACTCATGACAATGAATAATAATGTATAACTTACAATGTGCGATGTATAATTACAAAATGAAAACACCCGAGATGATGATTAAATATTACCGGCTGAAGTCAGCGTTCCGGAATCACTGGTAACTGGTAAATCGATTTTAAACATCGTAAATATTGATTCCTACTTCTCAGGTGCCGGTCTTTATTCAACTTCTAATATAATATTCTCCTTTTTTTTCTTGTGATCACTAATTATATATGCCTTAGTAATAAGTTCGGCAGTATATCGACCTTTATCTTTATCATTGCAAATTACTTTCCCCATAGCTTCATCTACATTAACAAAATCGCCGATTTTGGCTTCGATATAGGCTCCTGAGTTATAGTCAAGCTGCGATTCAAGCACTCTCCTACCTGCATTGACGTTCATCAAAGCATATCCGATCCTTCTAGTGTCTATGCTTTGAATATATCCCGTTTTATTTGCTGAGATATCTACCGTATACTTTGCCTTGCCCAAAATCTGCGGCGTTTCACAAACTTTATCGTCACCACCTTGCATTCTGATAAACCTTGCTAGCCTCTCCAATGCTTGGCCTGATTCGATTGCTTTTGTAACGGCTCGCATAGCTTGCTGATACTCTTGATAAGTTCCCGACAGAGTCAGCATTTTTGCGGCTAAGTGCTTAGTTAACATATCTAAGTCAGGTATATTTTTTCCTTGCAGATATTCTATCGCTTCTTGAACTTCTAAGGCATTACCGATGTATAAACCTAAGGGTGAGTTCATGTTAGAGTATACGATCTCTACCCGCTGCCCCAGTCTTTCACCGGTGCTTTTCAGCATTTTGCCGAGCTTTGTGGCAGCGGATTCATTTTGCATAAAAGCACCGGTCCCGACTTTAAGATCTAATACTAAGTTTGCTGCACCTTCAGCAATTTTCTTGCTCATTATACTGGCTGTAATCAGGGGTAAGCTTTCCACAGTACCCGTCACATCTCGCAATGCGTAGATTTTTCGATCGGCTGGTACAAGATTGTCTGTTTGACTTATAATAGAAAACCCGACTTCATCAATGACCTTTCTGAACTCAGACTCACTTAAATCGGTGCGTAAACCGGGGATGGACTCCAGCTTGTCTAAGGTGCCTCCAGTGTGCCCTAAAGCACGTCCGGAAATCATTGGCACTTTTACCCCGCAAGCAGCCACTATTGGGGCGAGCATAATGGATATTTTATCACCTACGCCTCCGGTAGAATGTTTATCAACGGTAGTGAATGGAAAATCGATTCTATCTCCCGTCCTAATATACGAATTGGTCAAGTAACCTATCTCTATATCAGTCATACCTTGAAAATATACCGCCATTAAAAAGACGGTCATCTGATAGTCAGGTAAATCACCGGAAACATATCCATTTACTATGGACTCTACCTCCCGTTCTGTTAGCTCTTCCCCATCACGCTTCTTAATGATAATTTGCAGTAGGTTTTCCATTATTTCGACCTTAGTACATAAATTTTATAATAATATTAAATTTTTAGTATCCTACAAGACTTCGGCTAGTCTTTTGATACCTGCTTCAATTTGTACCCCTGTCGGATAGGAGAAGTTAAGCCTCATCCCGTTATATTGTTCGCATCCAGTTGGATAAAACTTACTGCCGGGGATAAATGCTACTTTCTGTTCAACAGCTTTCTTGAACAGTTCATCGGTATTCATTTGTTCGGGCAGCTCTAACCATAGGAACATCCCACCTTCCGGCTCAACCCACTTAATATTTGCAGGTATATATTTTTTGATAGCAGCAACCATACGGTCGCATAGTGGTTTATAGGTCTTCTTAATCATATCTATCTGACCGGCCATTAAACCTTTTTCTAAATAAGCAGCAACTACATTCTGGCTTATCCTGTCGTTGGTAACGTTGACTTTCTGAGCCCATGAATTCATATAAGCAATAATACCTTTATCTGCAATAGCATAGGCTGTCCTCATACCGGGGCCTAATAATTTGGAAAAAGAGCGGACACAAAGAACAACAGATTTATTGTTGAACTTGTTGCGGGCAATCTCCAAGACACTTGGATATGATTTTCCTTTGAAGCGTAACTTGCCGTAGGGATCATCTTCAATGATAATAATGTTGTTGCGAATAGCTATTTCTACTAATCTCTCCCTTTTTTCACTACTCATAGTTATTCCGGTAGGATTCTGGAAATCCGGGATAGTATAGATGAACTTAACCTTACGGTTATCATTGTCGGCAATAACCTGATTTAATTCCTCGATATTCATACCGTCATGTTCCATGGATACAGGAATAATCTTGGCTCCTACGGCTTCAAAAGCAACTAAAGAACCTAAAAAACTGGGTGCCTCGGCAATAATTAGATCTCCGGGATCGATAAAGGTTTTTATCGCATTATAGATACCGTTGGTAGCACCGCAGCATACTTGCAGCTCATCAGGTGAAATACTAAGCTGATCTTCTTTGATTATGGCTTCTTTAACAGGCAAGTCTCCACCGGTAGATCCGTATTGGAGGACATTATCTCCCTTCTGCAAAAGAACTTCCTTATAAAGTTCGGCCAGCTGTTCTTTAGGGAACGTAACAGGTGAAGGGAATCCACCGGCAAAAGAGATTATCCCGGGGACATTCTGCGTCATCTCAACAAGCTCTCTGATCATCGAGCTTTTCATTGATAATGTTGAAGTGGTACATTTTTCTTTCCAATTCATTACATCTCCATTTTTTTCTTTTTATCCTTCTTAAACAGTAGGATCGATGTCAATGAAAAAGGGCTGGAAACTACTTTCTACAAAGATCGAGTGTGTGAAAAAAATCTGGGAAAGATTTCCTGACAGCTTCGCTACCGGCAATTTTTATCTGAGGATACAACTCCTTTAACAAAGAAAACGCCATTACTAGGCGATGATCATCCCGACAATCTATAGTTACTGCGGGGGGGGCAGCCGTTAAAGGTGTGACTTTCAGTACTCTATCCCGGTATACAATATCGGCACCTATTTTTTTTAGACCGGTTAACAATGCAGCTAACCTGTCCGACTCTTTATACCTAAGATGATCAACGTCGGACATGGCAACCTTTCCTTGGGTTATCATTGCAAGTACTGCTAACGTGGGAACCTGATCGGGCATATCCTTCATAGATACTAGAACAGCTTGTAACGAATCTGCTTCAACGCTTATCCAGTCTCGGGTTTTGGTCACTCTTGCCCCCATATTTGACAATACAAACAGAAAACGATAATCCGGCTGTAACGATTCAAGCTTATCTATTCTTATAGCTATGGGTTTGTTTATCATGCAGCCTAAAGCCCAAAAATAACATGCTGAAGAAAAATCCGGCTCGATGCCGTACAAACGGGGATTTGCGTAATTAAAAGATCTCCTGTCACCTTCTTCCTGGCAAAAATATTGGTCTTCGACCATACCGAAATCCTTCATTACACCAATAGTAAGCTCAAGATATTTATGGGAAACCTTCTCATGGTCATTTCGCAGCAACGAGACTAAAACCTGATGGTCAATGAAGATTGACGGTGAGCAAAGCAATAGCGCACTTGCTAATTGACTTGTCTGTCCGAGTGCCAAGTATTTTTCAGCCTTACGGTCAAAGCTTAATCGTTCTTCCCCGTTAATTATTACGAATTGTCCGTCATAATCAGCGTTTCCGCCCATAATATTGATTAGCTCTACTAAGGGGACAATCGGCCTTCTTTTGAGCTGAGGGCTTAGCTCTATCTTAGAATTTACACCGGGCAATACTGCTAATCTAACTGCTAAAAACCTGAGAGCAGCCGCTGAATCTTGAATATAGACAGAAACTGAATGGTTAGATTTTACCGGCCAGGGTGTTACAAATGTTTGATCCCCGTCGCTATCAATGCGAAAACCTAACCTTTGCAACGCTCTCATTAGAGTCAGCACATCGTTACATTTAGGTAGATTTTTTATCGAAAGTGATGTATCCAAAAAGGTTGCTATGATTAAAACTCTCAAAGCAATTGACTTTGACCCGGGAATTGTTAGTATTGGGTGATTATCAGGCATATAGCGGGCATATCAAAAATCGGGCTGTGTAGAAAGATTCTCCTATTCGTCATCCTTCCATACAGCCCGTGGCTTATTGTTTATGAGTTCAGATTATCAACAGTTCAGACATCGATCTTTTCCAACCTTAGATATACCTCTTTATCATTGATATCCCACTTGGTTAGGTTTTTCGGATCTTTATTAATGATATCCTGAGCTAAAGTTTCTTCCTTGATATACTGCCCGAATTTCTCAATCACTTCATCGATAACATTATCACTTGAATAGAATATCTTAATCTTGTCCATGAATTCAAAACCGGCTTCTTTACGGCTGAATTGAACTTTATTGACGATTTCCCGGGCATACCCTTCCAGAATCAGCTCTTCAGTCAGATTAACATCCAGAGCTACAAAAACATCCTTACTAGCTTCAAAGGCAAATCCTTCCTTGCTCTTAAAGGCAATGTTAAGATCTTCATTAACCAGGCTCATAACCTTGCCATCAACCTGCAATTCATAACTCCCGCCGGCATCTAAGGTCTCCACCAATCGTTCGGTATCGGCTTTTTGCAATTCTTTAGCAATACTCTTCATCATCTTACCAAATTTTGGCCCCATAACCCTGAAGTCAGGTTTGATCTCATACAAAACTAAATCACTTTTGTCATCGATATATTTTACTTCCCGGATGTTCAATTCTTCCTTGATCAGATCTTCCATCCCAGCCAATTCATGCCGGTATTTTTCAGGTACGTATATAGCCTGCAGGGTCTGCCTAACTTTGATTTGGCAGTTGTTACGGGCAGTTCTTCCCAATGACACGACCTCTATAACTTTCTGCATTCTGTATTCGAGCGGTTTATCAATCTGCGAGGGTATTGGCTCCGGATAGTCGGTCAGATGAACGCTTTGCCCATCTGTAATGTTCCGATAGATGCTTTCAGCAATAAAAGGAGTGTACGGAGCAATCAACTTACTAACTCCGACCAAGATATAGCAGAGTGTCTTATAGGCATCTTCTTTATCCTTAGTCATTTCAAGAGCCCAATATCTTCTTCTCGCTCTTCGCACATACCAGTTACTCAGTTCATCCAGAATAAAGCTTTGCAGGACCCTGACTGCCTTTGTGAGTTCATACCTGTCGGTATAATAGACAACTTCGGTGACAATAGACTGAAAACGGGATATAACCCACCGGTCTAATTCATGGCTTACATACTTAAAATAGTCAGCGTTGTAGTCATCACCTTCAACTTTCCATTCGTCAATATTAGCATAAGTAGCGAAGAATGAATAAACATTTTTCAAAGTGCCCAACAACTTACTGGAAACCTCTTCAACTCCTTTAGTGTCAAACTTCGTCGGTACCCATGGAGGACTGACGGCTAACAGGTACCATCTGATCGCATCAGCTCCGTATTTCTGCATCAACTGTGCAGGATCTACAGAATTTCCTCTGCTTTTACTCATTTTCTGACCTTTTTTGTCGAGTATTAAGTCATTAACCAAAACACTTTTATACGAAGACTTACCCTTTAACATAACCGAGATAGCTAACATAGTGTAGAACCATCCGCGTGTCTGGTCGATACCTTCACTGATAAAATCGGCAGGAAAAAGCTTTTCGTCAAACTCCTCTTCCCTTTCGAACGGATAATGCCATTGAGCAAAAGGCATTGAACCACTATCAAACCAGCAATCGATCACCTCAGGGGTTCTCGCCATTTCTTTTTTACAGTGCGGACATTCAAGAACAACGCGGTCAATGTAAGGTTTATGAAGCTCTATATCCTCTGGTATGTCTAAATAACCTTTGTCTGTTTTCAGCCTACCTTTTTCTCTTAGTTCTGAAATAGAGCCGATAGAGCTTTTAGTATCACAATCCGGACATACCCAAATATTCAAGGGAGTACCCCAGAATCTGTCACGACTTATAGCCCAATCGACATTATTCTCCAGCCATTCGCCAAATCTTTTTTCTCCTACAAAAGATGGATACCAGTTAATTTTCCGGTTTTCTTCTATCAGGGCATCTTTATATTCACTGGTACGGATATACCATGAAGAACGGGCGAAATAAATAAGAGCCGAACTACATCTCCAGCAAAATGGGTAGTTGTGAAGTATCTGTGTCCTTTTATAAAGGCTTCCCATCTCTTTCAGCTTACGAATAATACCTTTGTCCGCTTCTTTGACGGGCATACCAGACCAGTCGGTTATCTCGGCCGTAAACTTACCTTCACCATTAACGGGTTGTAAAATGGGCAAGTCGTACTTTCTGCCGGTATTATAGTCATCCTGACCGAAAGCAGGAGCTGTATGAACAACTCCGGTACCATCTCCGATAACCACATAGTCAGCTGTAACAACATAGAAAGCTTTCTTGTCCGGAGAGATGAAAGGAAATAGTTGCTCATATTCTACACCACTCAACTCTTCGCCGTTAAAACTAGTGACTATTCGATACTCTCCATCAATAACATTTAAACACCCTTCTGCTAAGACAAGGTATTCGTTGTTATGCTCTATTAGCACATATTTATCGTCAGGGCTAACCGCTAAGGCAACATTAGAGATCAATGTCCAAGGGGTAGTTGTCCAAGCTAAAAAAGAAACCTCCGAAAGATCCCATTTCTGCAGTGAATACTCACTTTTGACCTTGAATTTGATAAATACAGAAGGATCCTCAACTTCTTTATATCCTAAGGCAACTTCATGACTGGATAAAGGTGTTTCGCAACTCGGACAATAAGGAACAATTTTATGTCCTTTATAGATAAGATTCTTGCAGAAAAACTTGTTTAAGATCCACCATACAGTCTCAATATAGTCATTCTCAAGCGTTATATAAGGGTTGTCAAGGTCTATCCAGTAACCCATCATCTCGGTCATCTGTCGCCATTCTTTTTCGTAACTGAAAACGGATTCTTTACACTCACGGCAGAATTTCTCAACACCATACTCTTCTATGCTGTTTTTATCATGCAGACCGAGCTTCTTTTCGACTTCTATCTCGACTGGCAGGCCATGGGTATCCCATCCGGCTTTACGATCGACACGATAGCCTTTCATAGTTTTATACCTGCACACAGTGTCTTTAATGGCTCTTGATATTACATGGTGAATACCCGGCTTACCGTTTGCGGTTGGAGGTCCTTCATAGAACACAAAATCGGGTGCATCTTCCCGAAAGTTCATGCTTAATTTTGCTATATTGTTCTCCTGCCAATATTCTTTCACTCTTTTCTCAAAATCAAAGTGCTTCTCTTTTAAGTCTATAGACTTGAACATCGTTTTAACTCCTACTGTAGTTGCTTTTTGATAGTTATGTACTATCTCTTTTTATAGAACCTGAGATGCTCTATTAACGGGGCTATAATTATCTCTGCTAACGGTGTTCGACTTAGAGACGATTACCGGCCTTTCCTGATAATCCATATCGAGCGTTGAATCTCCAACCCGTTGCTTTTTTACAAAATTCTACACTCGTTTCTGTGTCAAACAAAAAACTCCGCTTATTGTCTGTATTGAATCAGAAAATAGATGGTTTAAATAACTCAACGGTAGCATGACTCAAGCTTTCTCCTTCACGCAATGCCCTGCTCCAGCCTTCGACCATCTTCCGGTAACGCCTTTCTGATCGGGGTAAAACATCAATCGTTGTTATTCTGCTCGCTAACTCTACATCGGTGTCAGTAAAAACCCTTATTAAAACGGATTCCTGACGCTCCATATTTGTGTAATTTCTGACGATAAAATAAACATCTACACTGGAAAGCGTCTGACCGGCTAACTCGATATTTGTAATATCATAATAACGATCTTTTGTGTCATACCAGCACGTCCTAAGATAAAGTCCGACAACTACTGCAGCTAACAACAACAGCTTAACGCTTGCCGGTATATTTCTTCTTTTATCGCTGAGGTCTGCTCTTTCTATAATAGGCATGATTATCCAGCCGCTAATCTATCAGGCATTCACCTTTCATTTCCTGAGGTTGCTTGACTTCCAATAACTTAAGGATTGTCGGCGATATATCTGCAAGCCTTCCGTTTTTTAGTTTAAAGTCGGTCTTATTATGCAGCTTAACTATTATCGGCACATCATTAGTGGAATGTGCTGTAAAGATGTTATCATTTTCATCTATCATTTTCTCGGCATTTCCATGATCTGCCGTAACCAAGATATTGTAGCCATGCTGTTCAGCCACAGGAACGACCTCCCCAAAACATTCATCTACAGTTTCAACGGCCTTAACTACGGCGTCGAAAACTCCTGTGTGCCCTACCATGTCACAATTGGCAAAATTAACTACAATAAGATTATAATCATCCTTTTTCAAGGCTTTAATCAATGTTTCCTTAACCTTATAAGCACTCATTTCGGGTTGTAAATCATAAGAAGCAACTTTGGGAGACGGTATTAAAACCCTGTCCTCCATGTCGAAGGGTTCCTCTCTTCCACAGTTAAAGAAAAAAGTCACGTGTGCGTATTTCTCAGTCTCTGCCAGACGTAACTGCTTTACTCCATTGTTTCCTAACACCTCACCGATAATATTGGTTAACTTGGGAGCATAAAATGCTACCTTTAAATATTCTTTATAATTTACATCATATTCACTCATGGAGACAAAGTGCATGTCGGGCAAATGCTTAGTCGCAAACTCATCGAAATCAGGCAATATAAGCGATGAAGTGATCTGACGTGTCCGGTCTGCCCGATAATTCAAGAAAACTATCACATCTCGATTCTCGATAGTTGCTACCGGTCGCCCGTCCTTTTCGATAACTTTGGGAACTATGAATTCATCGGTAATCTCCTTATCATAACTGTCCTTTATCGCTGCAACCGGATCGTCATACTTTTCACCTTCTCCAGTGACTATTGCGTCATAAGCTAACTTTATTCGCTCCCATCTTTTATCTCTGTCCATCGCATAATATCTGCCTGATACCGTAGCCACCTTACCGATGGACATTTCTTCTGCTTTCTCTAGATATTCTTGCATGAAACCTAAGCCGGAGTGAGGAAGACTGTCGCGTCCGTCCATAAAGGCATGAAGATAGACCTGTCTAATATTTTTCCGCTTGCAAAGCTCCAACATCGCATAGAGGTGACTGAGATTACTGTGAACATTCCCATCAGATAAAAGAGAGAAAAGATGCAGTTTGCTGCCCCTCTGTAAAGCAATATCGATAGCTTCATTGAGGTTATCGTTATCATAGAACTCACCGGTTTCGATCATATTATCAATCATGGTATTCAATTGATAAACGACCCTGCCGGCTCCAATATTCATATGGCCAACCTCCGAGTTACCCATAATACCCTTAGGCAGGCCAACATCCAAACCGGAGGTTTTTAATATTGCCGATTGATTATTTGCTGAGAAACTATCCAAGTTCGGTGTTTGGGCCGCTTTTATTGCATTTCCTTTTTCTTGCGGATTTATACCCCATCCATCTAATATCATCAATAAGGTCTTGTTCATTGCAGTTCCTTTTTGTAGTGTTATTAGGAGGACCGTTTATCTTGTGGAAAAGCTGTCAATCTATTTCTAATCACTCCACTAAAGTCTGTGCCGGTTAACTGTATTTAAAACAGTACAGGGAGTTCCTTTTTGCAAGGAACTCCCTGTTGTATTTTATATCTGAGTATTGCTTTTTATTTCAGCAGTATGACTTTTCTGTGTCCGGAATAAGTATCTGTCTCCATCTTAATCAGATAAACGCCACTAGTTGCCGGATTACCACGATCATCAAACGAATCCCAAACTACCGAATGTCTCCCT
>PWNZ01000054.1 GCA_003564135.1 Candidatus Cloacimonadota bacterium | reverse complement strand
GAAACTAAAGGACAAATAAAGCCAGGGCACAACATGCTATACCTGGCAATTGCGGGTGCAGTGCAGGTTTGGGGTTTCTGCTTCGCATTATCTTTCGTATCGGGGGATAGTTTAGCAGCCCGTAATCCGTCTCGCCAAATCTGGCGAGACAGGTAGTGCGCCGAGAAGCAGAACATCGGCAATTCAATAGTTCTGCATGCTGTAATCAAGATGGTGGAACTCTGCGAGAGCAGAACGGCCCACCGGCATCGCCTTACAGGAGAGGGTCTCAACCGAACGAAGTGAGCTCATGAACACCTTTGATAATAAACTATAGTGAATAAACCGCCTAAAGGTGCTGTGGTAAAGAGCCATGGTGCTGAGCGTTTAGGAATTGCGGAGCAATCATGAACACCAAAATATAAAATTGTTCCGTGAATAAATCCTGTGCCACGAGTACAGGCAGGTATGGATAATGGAGATGAACTAACCGTAACCGCTGACGAGGTGTCGAGAAGTTTGCAAACTTTCTGTCAAAAGCTGTAAAATGCCTGATGCAGCGACAAATATAACGGAAACCTGTCTACTGGTTATATGGCAGACGTCATAAAGGCGGCATGAACTTTATCCAGGCTTGATTACGGAACTCGGGAACCTGCATAATGATGTCAGTCGGTCGTTAAAGCTACCGCCTATGGATCCGCTGACCGACAAAGGGAAAAGCACAACAGGCACACCCTGAAGGCCGAATACCGATGCATTGTGCGGGGGCGGACTGACTCGTAGTAGTGATGAAGTTCCTATAATGGGAGTGGAGCGAAGGGGTCAGGTTATACAGTATCATAACATTTAACAACTCGTCAAGAGGATGATTCTATGGAATGAAACAAAATCAGTACCGGTAAGCAGTACCATGGTATGGGAAGCTTACAAGAAAGTGCGCTCCAATCAGGGAAGTGCAGGAGTTGATCATATCAGCATGGAAGAATTCGATGCCAACAGATCAAAGCTCCTGTACAAGCTATGGAACAGGATGGCATCAGGGAGTTATTTCCCACCCCCGGTTAAAGAAGTTGAGATACCCAAGAAAGACGGTAAAGTGCGTAAACTGGGAATTCCTACTATCAGCGACCGGGTTGCACAGATGGTAGTAAAAGACTATCTGGAACTAAGATTTGAGAAAATATTCAGCCCACACTCTTATGGTTACCGACCCAATAAGAATGCCCACCAGGCATTGGCAGCGGTTAGGGAAAACAGCAGGAAACAGGACTGGGTAATTGACCTTGACATCAAAGGGTACTTCGACAACATCGACCATCCTAAACTGATGTCAGCCTTGGAGAAACACGTTAAAGAGAAGTGGTGCCTTATGTACATCCAAAGATGGTTGACTGCACCCGTGCAAACCAGCTCAGGAGAACTGAACTGTAAGCAAGGCAAAGGAACACCACAAGGCGGAGTAGTAAGCCCGCTATTAGCCAACCTGTTTCTACACTACGCCATGGATAAATGGTTGGAGCAAAACCACCCAACAGTAAAGTATGTCCGTTATGCCGATGACGTCATACTACACTGTAAGAGCAAGCAACAAGCCGAACATGTGCTTCAAAGGTTAAAAGAACGCATGCAACAATGTGGTCTGGAACTACATCCGGAAAAGACGAAACTTGTGTACTGTAAAGATTACAGAAGACAAGGAAACTACCCCGTAGTAAAATTTGACTTCCTGGGTTACTCCTTTCAGCCACGCAGCACAAAGTTAAAGAATACAGGGAAAATGTTCCTTGGATTTGATTGTGCAGTTAGCGTCAACTCAAAGAAGCGCATTACAGAAAAGATGAAAGAATTGAACATTACCCACCTGAAACACCGAAACATAGTAAGAGTAGCCAAATTCCTTGAACCTTATATTCGGGGCTGGGTCAACTACTATGGTAAGTATAGACTGTCGGAAATGAACCCAATATTTCAATCGCTTCGCAACAGACTTGTTCAGTGGGTACGCAAAAGGTACAAGCGATACAAAACCAGCATTAACAAGGCTTATAATTGGTTAAACCGGATACGGGAACAATTCCCCACCCTGTTTTATCATTGGAGATTAGGATACTGGTAATTATATTGCGTAGATTTGTATAACAAGAGCCGTATGACGGGAGACTGTCACGTACGGTTCTGTGAGAGGCTTGGGGTGAAATTCCCCTTGCCTACTCGACTACGTGACCGTTAGGGCACATGCAAGAAAAACCTCGTTACCAAATAAACTAAAGTATTAAAAATGGAAGCAATCTACATAGACCTTCATATTCACACATCTGTAGATTCAAATAACTTGAATGAAGATTATGATATTGATACTCTGATTGATGGAATTAATAGAGTTTCTGGCAATTCTAAATTTTTAATTTCACTGACAGACCATAATATTGTTAATAAAAGTGCATATATAAGAGCCAAAGATAAAGTTGAAAATATTCTTCTGGGTGTTGAACTTCATGTGCGAAACTACTCAGAGTGTCCACCATATCATTGTCATATGTTTTTCAACCTTGATGAAATTACAGAAGGTGAAATCGATGAAATTAACAACAAGCTTGATATTTTATATCCTGTAAAAATGGTTAACAGAGAAGATGAAATACCTCGACTTGAAGATATAATCAAAGAATTTGACACATACGACTTCATTTTATTGCCGCACGGTGGGCAATCTCATTCAACTTTTCATAAGTCAATTCCTGAAGGGGTGAGATTTGATAATACAATTGAGCGGAGCATTTATTACAATCAGTTCGATGGATTTACTGCAAGAGGAAATACAAAACTTGAAAAAACACAAGAGTATTTCAAACGACTAGGAATTAATGAATTTGTAAATCTCGTAACATGTACAGATAACTATGTTGTTGCAAATTATCCTAATGCAAAAGCGAGGGATGCAGAACCCTTTATTCCAACTTGGATGTTTGCTCTCCCGACCTTTAGTGGTTTAAGATTATCATTATCCGAATCTTCAAGACTCGTATATTCTAATGAAAAACCAGAATTATGGTCAGAGCATATTAAATCTGTAAAACTGGAAAATGAGAGAATAAATATAGATGTAGAGCTGACTTCTGGTCTTAATGTTGTGATAGGAGGTTCTTCATCTGGTAAAACTTTATTTGTTGATTCTGTCTATAGAAAAATCGTCAATGATTTTGATGAAAGTAAATATTTATCTTTTGGCGTTGAAGACTTGCATGTGAATAACCCGTCTATGGTTAAACCACATTATTTATCTCAAAATTACATAATGCAGGTTGTAAGCGATGCTACTGAAGATAAGATTGATAATATTGAAATTGTAAGGAAAGTATTTCCAGGTGATGAAGCCATAAAGCAAAAAGTAAACAAAGGACTTCTTAACTTAAAATCTGATTTAAATGCGCTTATATCTTGTGTGAAAATACTGGAAGAACAAGTTGAAGAGCTTAGTCATATACCTTATTTAACAAGACTAATAACACGTAAGGATGTTCAGGAAAACATTATCGATAATGTTCTTCCAACAGCAGAAGAGAAAAGAAAAATTAGTTATACTGAGCATGATTTCGAAGAGCATAATGAGTATCTCGATATTATAAGTTCAAAACTGAAAACAAACCCCTTTGTTGAGCATAACGACCAATTAATTCAAGACTTGAAAGCTGAGATTTCTAAAGCATATAAATCATCGCTTTTTGCAAATAAAGTTCAAAATATCATTAAGTCAGAGAAAGAACGTTTTGATATGGACTTAAAATCAGCAAATACAGAAGAACAGACCAAAAGACAGAATTTTAATAAACTGATAGAGTGTGTTAAGCAATACTCTCTTAATTATTCAAAGTTTTATCAGATATTAGAGAAAGTTTCAAAATATGAAATTAAGTGCGATTCTGAAATTGTTGAATCAATGGGGCATAAGCTTTTCATTGAAAATGATTTTGAATTAAATAAAGTTAAACTTTTAGAGGTTATAAATAAGCTTCTTAAAACAGGAAATAAGATTGATTCATTTGACAAGATTACTCCTGAAGCCTTGTTTAAATCTAATTACAAAGGACAAAGCCCCAGAGTAAGAGGATACGATGATTTTGAAATTCGTGTATATAAGGACTTTGAAACTCTTAATAAGAGAAATTATAAAATCATTACTTCGAACGGAAAGAAATTTGAAGATTTGAGTGCAGGGTGGCGTACATCGGTACTATTAGATATTATTCTTGGTTTTGAAGGAGATATTGCACCTATCATTATTGACCAACCAGAAGACAATCTTGCGACAAATTATATTAATGATGGGCTTGTACGTGCCATTAAAAAGATAAAGACAAAAAAACAAATTGTTTTAGTTTCTCACAATGCAACAATCCCAATGCTTGGCGATGCTCAAAATGTTGTTCTATGCATTAACAATGACCAAAAGATTGAGATAAAATCTAATAGACTTGAAGGTTCATTAAATGATAGAACTATAGTAGATTATATTGCTGAAATTACCGATGGTGGAAAGCCATCAATTAAGAAAAGAGTAAAAAAATACAACTTGAAAAATTTTAAGGAATAGCTATGAAACTCATATTTAAAAAAGAAGACGATACTATATCTATTCAATTAATTAAAGGAACAACGACTGTGGACTTTTCTTATGTGGATATGATAAAAGAACTTTTAACAGATAACACAATTGAGGATTCAATTTTTGAAGGAGATATAACTCAAGAGGAAACAGATAGAATTAATGAAATGTTGAAAAAAGTTCAAGAGTCAATTGTAATAAATGAACTGGAAGAATAAAGCACGATGCCCTAACATCGTGTATAGTGCATTTGGCGGATAGTGCTTAATTCGAGGGCGTTACATCTAATAAACGGTGTAATGGTTTGACAGGTTCGTGCTTCGAATCGCCAAACGACACCATACACGTAACCGTTATCGCTCAGTGTAACAAAAACCAAATGCACAATCGAACGAATACAAAAAATCAAAAACTCTTGATTTTTTCTCAATAGATAATACTGCGTCAAAAAAAATTTGTATATTTGACCTGATTAAGTCAAGTCCAAACAAGGTAAAATGACAATAGGACAGAAAATAAAGCAATTAAGAGAAGAATCAGGAATGCTTCAAAGACAACTTGCATCAATTCTTGAAATAGGTGACGGCTTTTTAAGTAAAGTTGAAAATGATAGTAAACCTTTAAAAAGAGAGCACTTAAAAACTTTAAGCAGAATCTTCAATGTTTCTTATTCAGAACTAGAGGCATTGTGGATTGCAACGAAAGTTTATGACTTAGTTAAGGATGAGCAAGAAGGGCTTAACGCTCTTAGGGTTGCTGAGGAACAAATTGAATATCAACGAAGAAAAAATAGTATATGAATTTTGTACAAGATAAGTTAGACGTAAAATCAAAGAAACGAGCCAATATATTTAATTGGAGAGGTCAGTTTACACCTGAATTTGTTGAATATATTATTAGTTCATCAAGTTTGGAATCGAATGCATTGATTGCAGACCCTTTTGCGGGAAGCGGTACAGTTTTAATAGAATCTGCTGTTAAAGGGTTTCCAAGTATAGGTTACGAAATCAATCCGGCAGCATATCAAATGGCTTGTTTCTATAAATATTCAACTCTAAACATTGCCGAAAGGCATGAATTACTTTATACAATTGAAAGTAAACTGTCGCAAATTCCATCAAATTTAAAAGAGCAAAAGGTCTTCATTGATTTACCTGATTATCGTGCTTCATATAAAGGATTAATTGATGTGTCAAAAAACTTAAAGTCAATTTCTAATAATGAAACACTACCGTTTTTTATGAATATGCTCTTTTTATCCGAGAAAGATAAAAAAATGAAGGTTTATGAATCATTACGGAGTTCATTGAATTATTTAAAGAAGTGTCTTTTTTATCTTCCATTTTGTGATGTAGATATTAGGGTACATAATTCTGATGCAAGGAATATTTCAGTCAAGTACCCAGAGAAAACGGATTTAATTTTAACTAGCCCTCCATACATAAACGTTTTTAATTATCATCAAAACTACCGTGCAGTTACAGAATCCTTTGGTTACGATATACTTGGAGTTGCACATTCTGAGTTTGGTTCGAATAGAAAAAACCGAGGAAATCGGCTTTTAACGGTTGTACAATATTGCCTTGATATGGAATCCTCCATAAATAGTTTTTGGCATACTTTAAAGGAGAATGGGAAGTTAGTTATGGTCGTAGGAAGAGAATCCAATGTAAGAAAAACGCCATTTTATAATGGTGAAATTGTTGAAGAGTTAATTACCAAAATGGGTGGTTACGGATTGATTGGTAAAGAAGCAAGGTCATTCAATAATAAATTTGGTCAAATGATTTTTGAAGACATACTAATTTTTGAAAAAATAAATAATAGCTCTCCAATTCCTAAAAATGCTTTTTCTATTGCTGAAAAACATCTAAAGAGAGCAGAGCAGATAGCCCCAAAAGAAGTTTTAGGTGACTTTAGAGACGTTTTTGTAAAATTAAATCAGGTTAAACCATCACCAATTTTTAAATAATGGCACTTAAACCACATAGAGACAAATTGCTAGCTGCAATTAAAAACCCAAAAGCAAAAGCAGATAAAACCTTATTAGAAGAAGCTTTTAGACAATATGAAATTTGGTCTGATAAGCTTACGAATCTTACAAGTAAAGGGGATAGAAGAGTTGAGGAGATGACTAGCCTCCTAAACGAGGACAAAGACTTTTTAGAAGTAGACTTAATTGCGAAAAAAGGGAGTCCATTTATTAAAAGACAAAAAGGGCAATTAAAACTTGATAATAGTATAATCGAAGAGTTTTTAATTCATTTAGTTTCGGACGATATTCTAAAAGGACTACCTAAAGGAATTGAAACAGGAAGTCAGACTGCTTTTATGTCTTTGACCTTTAGACCAAGCACAATAGAAGGGTTGATTAAAGAACCCGAAATAGTATTAAAACAAAAAGACCAAGACTTCACCATTGGAAAGAGTATTTATTACCAGTTCTCTCCAAATGAAAAGTTTGATAAAAAAGTAACTGCCAATGGAAAATTATTTTTAGCGGTTTTAGCTGCTGAGGTAAAAGTCAATTATGACAAAACGATGTTTCAGGAATGTGCTGGAACAGCGTATAGATTAAAACAAGGTTGTCCGCTTTCAAAATATTATGCCTTAGTAGAGTATCTTGATATGAAACCTGAAGATGTTCGATTGACAGATATAGACAACGTCTTTTTACTTCGAAAAACAAAAAGACTACCATTTGAGAAAAGGAGCATTTTTGAAGAAGTTAGAGACCAACATAGAGATTTTCCTATTTCTTCGGATGTAATGAAAAGATTTGTCAAAGAAATGCAGGACTTTATTTCATCTACTTGGTATGACCCAGAACAAGCACTTAATAGAGGTTCATTCTCATAACATTTTAGAAATTGACAATAATGTACAGTCTGAAATAAAAATGACGAAGAAACAAGCGGACGAAAAAGAACACCGAAGCGATAACATGGTATAGCCAACAATAGCGGGGCTTGGCGGTAGTTTCACGTTCGCTGCCCCGCGTGGGCTTTTGTCACAGGGGATTGTCTTGTCCTGAAATAGGTTTACACAAAACCTTAATTAAATGGAAGCAAAAAGTAAATCTATTTTAGGATCAAGAGGGCGCAAATTTCATTTTACCAAGACAGAGCAACACAAAAT
>PWNZ01000247.1 GCA_003564135.1 Candidatus Cloacimonadota bacterium | reverse complement strand
TGACCCCACTTTGTCAAAATTTGAAATTTTTTGTCTAAACAAATGATGCCAGGAATCTAATCAAAATCCTATTCCTGAAATATCTCATTTGTATATGAAACTTTCATGTTTGAAATGTGAGATTGGTTTATTTCAATGACTGATACAGGCGTCTTGATAGGCACAAATAGTCTGTACTGAGCCCGTCTTTTCCCGAAAGTTTTCAGGAAAAGACGGACTGGCGGAGTCAAACGTATCCACCTGCAACTTTGGTGCTTGTGCCTTTGGTGCCTTTACCTTTTGTTACTATCATTGTGAGACTTACGTCATTGATACTTCTTTCAAGTAAGTCGGTAAACGAGAAATGAACTCATCAGCCAACGGCTTCCGAAATAGCTTATTAACTAATTTGAATATGATAACGTTATTCGGGTACATCTTCACGATAGTACAATCTGAAATCAAGATGCTCGATAAAATCGCCGTCGGATGTTCGTTCTATTTCAAATTCATATGTTTCTGGGTCGGAAGCGACATTTAGATAACCGAGCTGATCCTCGTCAACATAGACGGTATACGTACCGGGGGGAATTTCCATTTCATAAAAATTACCGCTTGAAAAGGTTCGCAGCGTGGCGGTGAAGTCCCCGTCGGTTTGCTTCAGGTGCACCCGGATGCCGGCTACCGGTTCCAGCATTCCATCCCGTTCGCGGTCAACCCGCCCTTCAACCACACCGGCCATGTAAAATGGAATATCTACCGGTTTGTATTGGTTGGGATCGGTAACAATGGAGAATTTTTCAATGCCGGGATTCAGCATGGGGTTGCGTATTGCCGATTTGTTGATCTCAAAATTATACCGTTGGTAAGGTTGAAGCTGGCCGAAGCGGGTGATTCCTTCCTGCGAGCGGTCGAACCCTCCCGCCCGGGCAATTCGCAGGGCGGAGTCACGAATCAAATAGTCGCCTTCGTCTTTGTCGAAGGTTCCGCTGTTATTGACATCCACAAACATACGAACCGATACTGCCGACCTGCCTGCCTGATGACGGTTATTAAAAAGAACATCATTGTAATGGCTGTCGTAGTTGACCGATCCTCTGAACGTTTGGCGGTAATCATAGTGCTCGGTATTGGTGCGTACAGTGGATGTGGTATGAACGGAATTAAAATCAAATGAAATACCGGCTTCAAAAGTATAGAAGTCCCGCGCGGGGGAATAAGTGGATCTGATCCGGAAACGTCCGGCTCTCAGGAACGAGCGGGATACCTGGAGTTCAAACTGTTCAATGTTGTTAAAGTGCCTGCTGTAAATCAATTGGCCTCTGAGCATCATGCCTCTGAGTACCCTTGCTCGCGCTGCCCGGGAAATACTGTAGAGGGCGGATGCCGTCATGCGGGCATTTTGGGTTTGCAGCCGGTCGGGCAGGCCGGTAAACATATCCCGTTGGCCCACACGCAGGGTAAGACGGCCAAACCGCATGTTCAAATCGCTGTTATAGCGCGTTTGGTGAAAATCATCCCGCACCCGGTAATGGGTATTCAGCCTGAAACCCATAGGAATACTGCCTACCCGGAATGGCAGAAATACGTTTGTGTGTAAACTGTGATCTACTCCCGAGGGGTTGTAAAAGCTTAATTTTGGGAACCATGTATAGTTTACATTCCAATGAATAGAATTGCTGTAGAACGCGTTGGCGTTAAAACGGTAATAATAATCGGGGGCAAGATCCAGGCTAAACAAATGCCCTCCAAAGAACCGGCTGGATATCATACCATACACCAGGGGGCGTTCGAGCTGAGGGTCATCAATGTATTCAGCGCCGGCTTTTGCAGTGATACGATTGTTAAAACCATAGGCCATGAACCCTTCAGCTATCGCGCCCGTGTCGGTTCTTCCGGGCAGGGGATGATCGAGCACGCCCCCTCCGGCCTGATAATTGAATTCACCGGCGGGCAGAAATGTGAAGGGTATCTGGATACGCCGGTCATACTCCTCAATGCTTCCGTCCGGCGCATACGTAACGATGCGTACCGTGGTTGAACCATACGTAAGGGGAATGGACATTCGGTAGTTGCCCAGTTCGTCGGCGGTTTGTACATCAACCAGGCGCCGGTTCACATAAACCTCTACTTCGGCTTCGGGCACAGTCGTTCCATCGATGATATATTCATCAAACAAAACGCGGGGTACAATGGGTTCATTGGATATCCGCCCGCCTGTATAGCGCCGGTTTTGGATTGTGCCGGACGTGGTGAACTGCCCGATTCCGGCAGAAGTGACCCAGGGGTTGCCGGGCATTGCATACCGCCAGCGGAGATCGCTGGTTTGATAGGTATGGAAATCGTCCGAGGCGGTGCCTCTAACGGTTCCCTGTAAATCGCCGCCCAGCACTTCCGCTCCGCCACGCAGATTATAATTGTAAATATTACTGTTGTGAGAAGCTATGTTCGAGGTGAGGGTGTAATCGAGCATGGCGCCGTTCAGCCACTTCCTTTCGCGGTCATACAGCAGTTCGTAATCGTCCCGCAGGATCTGATAGGGTTCATAGCGGTCTCGCATACGCCGACGTTCGAGTTTTTCCACAACCGGGAGGGTATGAGGGGTAGAAAGGGAAAGAATCAGGTTGCTCAGATCAACCTGAAAATCCATGTCGAAAAGAGCATCAAAAAGTTCAGCCTGCAGGAAGAAATCGAGTTCATCCACATAAAAGTCGTCGGCGTTGAGGTCAATTCGGGTATCGCCGGCTTCTGCGAAAAAGTCGTCAAAACGGATTTGGAAAGGCCGGTCTTCGCTCAGGTAGTGCCCGGAGATAGAAGGTGCAGAAAGATCGAGGTCATGCGGAATAAGAAAAGCGCTGAATAATTCACTGACCGGTAATAAAATATCGCCATCCCGGTAGTATCCCATTACCATCATCCTGCCAACCCCCCGGTATCGCATGGTAAAGTAAACCTCCTGGGGCTCCTCTTGTTGGATGTAGGTACTTTTTGCCAATAGAGTGGTTTGAGTGTACCCACCAGCACCTAATGTTGTAAGCCCAACACATATCAGCCAGGCAATAACAGTAAATCTGGTAAGTAGTAAATTCATTGAGTAAGCAAGATTACCAGTCCATTACAACTCCTGTTTACCTGTTATGCAAAATATATCCTAAATAAGCCGCCCGATCACTGCTCGATTTGGAAGTCAATCGAAACCGTAACGGGGTCGGTTTGAACGATGTCGCGGGCAGAAATGTCGGATCTTTCCGAAAGAAAGGTTAATTCGGCGGTATAGCTGCCGGCCGGCCAGCCGCTTATATCATAGTCCATTTTTCGGAGGGCGTTCAGGTAAACAGTTGTGAAATTTTGATTTGAATAAACTTCATCGCCGGAATCATTGATTACGCGTAATTGCATACTTCCCAAAAAGGGAGCATTGCCCGTGCGATGGACTTCGGCAAATATTGTTGCTTTATCCCCGTTAAGCTGAATCTCTTTATCTTTGATGTCCAACCCGGTGTTGACGTTTCCTTTCTTATAAAAAGCGGCCGTTATCTGTTCAAATCTAAAAGTGATCCGGGCTGAAACACCGTCCTGGATCTCTTCGTCAATATCGGGACTGAGCGCATTGGATGTTGTTCGAATACGCGTCCAGTACATACCGTCGGGCAGATCGGCAGGTGGGCGAACGGTCAGGCGTACGGTTTGGCGGGCACCCGGTTCCAGTGTAAAATTCCTTGGAAACCCCCTGATCCATTCTGCTATCGAAAATTCCGATTCGGCGACAGGGTCATCATATCTCATATAAGTGTTTCCCTCCTCGTCGGTTGCGGGATAACCGAATATAAACTCAAGCTGTACTTCCTGGGTTTGATTAGAGCTGTTTAAAACCAGGAACGTACCAAAACGGTTTTGATCATCTATGAACAGCGAGGTAGGGGCTATGGAAACCTGAGCCGCAGCGGGTCCGGCACAAATAAAGAGTAAAATAAACGGCGTTATGAGTTTTTTCATAGAAAATCGGGTTTAAAACATTGCACTGAATTGGTCCGGGCCCATAAGGCTGAAGCCGTCATAATAAATTTGGAACCGGTTATCAATTTATATGAATCATTTTCATATATCAATACAATTCATCATTCGGTGAAAATTGCATCCTCTTATTATATGCCAAAAAGACCCGTATTGTATGTGTTTAACCCACAAATGTAGCCCTGCTCGCTGAGCCGGGATGTAGGCAAATGTGATAAGGCAAAGATTTCAGTATAGGATTTTACCTGTTTCGACCAGTTGTCATTCTCGGGTCAGCGACTCGATCTACGGTATTGCCAACCCGTATATCCTGCGGACTAAACACATACAATCCAACCCTTTTCATTACTCCCAATGTAACGGCCGGGAAGGCTGGTGCATCAATTGGCAAACGTTATGCTTAAGGTAAATATAGCGTCATAGTGGCCTGTGTCCTGGGCGGGCGGTATGGTGCCGAGATCTCCTCCGAGCCACAGGTAGTAAAATCCGTCAGGGTCGGTTGTAATGGAAGTACCATCGTTGAGGGTGGTTGAAGATCCCTGGTTATCTGCAACATTACCAACCAGGTGCGGTGTGTAAATAATATCGGTTCCGGGCCCTTCAAGAGCCGTGGTACTGTAGTTAACGATCAGGTCGGTTTCGGTTCCCTGTTCGACCCGGAACTCCCCAACGATAATGGATCCCAAAAGCACATCGGTGCTGGCCGATGGGTCGGCAGGATCAATTACGGGGCTGGAGCTGGTAGCAATTTGGCCGAAATCGACATCATTTATTTTGATTACCGTGGCGAAATTAAAATCGGTTACCTCGGCGGTAACGGTGGCATCCACCTGGGCTTCCGCCTCATAGGCCAAAGCGGTTATAAAAACAGCGGCAAGAATCGAAAAACGGATAAGAATTTTCATAATAGTTTAGATGGGTTTAGTTGCCGGTATATTCTACTGTTAAAGTGATGGTTGCTTCATAATTTCCGGGAGCCTGGGTAGGAGTGGGTTCGGCCGTTGCCCCAATATAAACATACAACTCGCCATTTGTAGCATTTATGGGAGTGGTTGCCCCGACGCTTGGGTCAAAAGCCGACCCGGCTGATGCATCATCTACAGTGTTATGGCGGGCCGATGTAGATGAAAAAGTAATATCCATTGTTTCAGGGCCGCCGTCAAGATCCAGTACTGAAGGAAGTGCAAAGGAGAGTTCAACTTCACTGCCGGGTTCGCCGTTGATAAAAAAGCTTCCTGCTTCTGCATCTTCCGGATTTACGGTTTTGTTTTGGTTCTGAATCACATCGCCGAAATCAAGATCGTTGACAGCAGTGACTGTTAAGGTTTCCAGCACTCGTGCAAGTACGTCGATATCATCATCGTCCACTCCCTGCGCCTGAATTGCGAATGGCAGAAGGAACAAAGTAATGAGTGTGATAAGCAGATTCTTACTCCAGGTACCCATAATTTATTACGTAAATGTAAATGGCAAATGCCATGTTCAGGTCATTATTTATCGGAAACTTCTGCAAGAAAGTTAATTATTTAGAAATATTCAATTGATAACCTTATCGGAAAAAAGTGATTCTCTATGTTTTCTTCAAAATAAATTTCTCCGAATAAATAAAAATATATAAAGTGTTCCGAAATACTCTTAGTCGTACTTATAACTCTTTGATTCTCTTTACATTGTAAATGATCTTTCCGGTCTGATTTCGCGTAATTCCAGCAAAGTTGAAGGCGTTCTGTGTTTATGCCGGAGTCATCATCCGGTTTAATTTGCATTAACATGGATCCGGCGCCCGAAACCCCTAAACGGTAAATCCCCATCTGAGGGTGGCCGAATGGAATAACATGCCGCTGTCCCCTTGTAAAAATTACCTGTTCACCAAAATTCTGGACGGTGGTGATGCTGACTTCATCATCTACGATCATACGTACCGTCATCTGTTGTGCATGGATTTGCAGGGGAATAACCCAGGGAGCCACACACAATATGTACAGGAAGCAGGTTTTCATTAATCGTAAGCTACATGAATGTTGACGCTTCCGGAGTATTCACCGGAAGGAATGCTGTCAGCATTAAAAGATCCGTATAAATACAAAAAGGCAGTAGCTTCGGGCGTGTTGTACCCTTCCTGTGGCTGCACAGACGGCCCTGATGCATTATTGAGAATTGGAAATCGGGCTTGGTTTCCTTCAATCAAAACGGCATCACCAATATCATCCCGGCCGCGGTTGGCAAAGGCGGCTTGCAGTGTAAACGGCAGGGTTCCGGGCCCGTCTGCCTGCAGAAGCTCATTATCCGGCAGCAAGGTAACAACGATATCCAGGTATTCCACCCCGGTAATTTCAATCACAGCCATATCCGGATCACCCAGGCTGATAACCCGCTCACCCTCGGTTTGCAGAATGCTCCCAAAATCAAGTGGGGACACTGTGCTTATTGTGAGCCCTTCATCGGAATAGATGTCATAAGAGTCCTGACCGTACAGTCCATTTGCAAAGATAACAAAGAGTGTAAAAAAGAACATATTCCGCATAGCAATCATCAACCCGTTCAATTGTACTCGATTTCTATCGTGAATTCACCATTATATTGACCGCCAGGCACTCCGGATATATCGGCATATCCGCCGATCCAGAAGTAAAAATGTCCTTCTTCATTAAAGGTAAAGTCCCGGTTTTCGGCTCCCAAAAATTCCGAGGTGGCCTGGTCATCGGTATGATTACCGCTTACCTGGTAAGTAAATGCGATACTTCTGCCACTGCTGCTTTGTGTAAGCTCAAGAGTTTCAATAAAGGAAATCCGGATACTTGCCTCAGGCCTTCCGGTTGCAAGCATCAACCCGGCCCTCGCATCGGTTTGCGGATTTATCTCCACATGCTCCTGACCGCTTTGCACCCTGCCAATTTCAATCTCGCGCAGGGTAATCAGCTCAATAATATCCGTAACCTCGGTCGAAATATGGATATTGAGTTCGGCACCGTTCGCCTGTTGGGCAGTGCTTTCAGTGGATAGCATCAACATGATTACTGTAAAAAATAAAATCGTTGACAGGTGTGGTTGTATTCTAATGATTTGCATCATCTGTATAATGATAAATCGTAAGGCCTTGCACTTAGAAATTAACCATTTCAATGAATGGGACTATGTATTTTTTACCAGGTAATTCGCCTTCATTTGAGGTATTTGATTGTCAAAGTGATAAAAAAAAAGATTTACCGCAACTATGAAAAGTAACAACTCATACAAATAGCTCTCCTGGCGCAAGCGTCCCCGCTTGTGCCATTATTCTCTTTATTGATCACAGAATATGGGAATGGGAAAGTACTCTGCCAGTTGTTGGGCATAAAAACTATCCGCGACTCTGGCAGGAGCTCTCTAACGTTCGCACTCTGCCAAGACGCTAAGTCGGCAGCTGACGGATAAACGAAAAGTTTGATGCGAATTTTTGTAAGGGTATTTTATAAATAACGGGTAATATTATTAATGGGGATTAATCAGAATCTTATTCAAATCAGACAATTTTTATCATGCTAATCAAAACAATCTGCTCTCTTATTTTATCGATCGTGTTTGCTGCCGGTTTTACTTTTTTTCACCCATCTGATGATGGTTTGAAAACTGATCCACCTTCAGAAACCGGACAATTTATACTCAACGAACTGGAATATTTTCAAAACCGCGGCGTGGGTGTCATGCCCTTCCTGGATACCTATCCTGAAAGTCATCAAAGCGGAATTATCATCGTA
>PWNZ01000045.1 GCA_003564135.1 Candidatus Cloacimonadota bacterium | reverse complement strand
TCATTCTTCATTATTCATTCTTCATTGACGAAGTCATGTCCGCTTCCTAGGTTTCAAATAGTTATCAGTTACCTGTGATTCCGGAACGCTGACTTTCAGTCGGCTGGTACGCCGGCTTCAGCCGGCAATTTTTAACCATCCCCTCGATTCTATCCATTATTCATTCTTCATTATTCATTCTCACTATGACTCTCATGAACATCTTTTACCACCTCACAGTAAGTGCGGTAGGCATCCGGGAACGGTTTTATTGCTCTCTGCAGACTGTTATGCAGGTGTGAGATAATAATACCATAGTTCGTAATGGGTATATTGTTTTCTTTGGCTAATTCTATGCGGGAGAGCATTTCCTTTCTGTTTATCATACAACCGCCGCATTGAATAATCATCTTTATATCGCTGATGTCCTGATGTATCATCTTGCCCGGATTGATAACGTATTCCAATTCTTTTCCTGTGTACTCTTTAAGCCATTTAGGAATCTTAACTCTTCCGATGTCGTCCGGTTGAGTGTGATGTGTACAAGCTTCGGCTATCATGACCTTATCACCGTCTTGAAGATTAGATATTGCCGATAACCCTTCTACAAATGGTATAAGCTCACCTTTAAGACGCGAGAATACTATCGAGTAGGTAGTTAAGGGAATGTCATCAGGAGTATTTGGTGCGACAAATCCGATGGCCTGAGAGTCGGTAATAACTAAGCTCGGTTTCTGGTTCAAAACTGCTAAAGTAAGCTCTAACTGCTGAGGCTGGATAACCACCGATATAGAGTATTTATCTAATGCTTCTCTTAAGACTTGTTCTTGTGGAAGTATAATCCTGCCCTTAGGTGCTGCCGAGTCTATCGGTATCAATTGGACAACGATATCTTCGTTACTAATCAAATCACCGATAATCATATCAGTTCCAATGATTTCGGGTAGTCTGGCAGCAATTTTCAGCCTTAACTCACGGATATTATCACCTGTCTTGGCCGACACAAAGATATAGTCTATATCACGGTTTTTCAGATATGATTCGACCTCTTTTTTCTTGTCCTCAGGCTGAGGTAAATCACTTTTATTAAAGACTATGACGATGTTGCGCGGCTTTCTCTCGGTTTGCAGCTTCGACTGCTCTTCAATGAATTTCTTGTCTCTATCTCCGAATTCTTCAATAGTAGTAACTAAGAGGATCAGATCGGTTCTTTTCAGGGCTAATAACGATTTTTTTATTCTCTTTTCACCTAATTCACCCGCATCGTCCAGCCCGGCAGTATCGAGTATAAAAACCGGCCCTAGCGGTAATATCTCCATCGCTTTCCCGACCGGGTCAGTTGTAGTGCCTGCCGTTTCGGATACAATCGCTGTCTGCTGTCCTGTGACAGCATTTATCAGTGAGGATTTTCCAGCGTTTCTGATGCCGAATATTCCTATGTGAGGTCTCATCGAGACCGGTGTTTTTTTCTTCATTTGGTTGAACTCATTAAATGTTTATGGTTATACTGATCAGAGCATCAAATCACGTTCGCCGGCCAAAGCTCTTTTATACATATCTTGGATTATATGATTAAAGATTCCGCAATTTGAGGTCTCTTTTTCAATTCTTTGCAGCCCGATTTTCTTTGTTTCCTCTGAAGCATAGTCTAATAGATATTCGAGTAACGTAAATACAGCGTTAGGCTGACAGAACTTATGGATGTCACCCGGTTTAGCGTATTCCATAAAAGTATGCCCGGTACGTCCTTTTCTGTAGCAAGAGGTACAGAAAGATGGAAGGAATCCCTGTTTAAGGATATCTCTGATAGCCTCGTCTAATGAGCGGGTATCACCAATAGTGAATTGCTGCATATCGGGTTTATTTTCTTTTTCATCTTTGTAAGCTCCGGGATAGGTTCTCGATCCGGCAGAGATTTGTGAAACACCTATCTCTAACAATTCTTTGCGGAAATCAGCTGTTTCTCTGGTCGTCAAAATGATGCCGGTGTAGGGGATAGCTAAGCGTACTATAGCGATAATTTTCTTCATGTCATCGTCATTTACAGCATAAGGGGGCTGCTCGGATAGGGGCGCATTCAGGGCAGGCTCAATTCTGGGGAAAGAAACAGTGTGCGGACCGACACCAAAAACTTTCTCGAGGTCCAATGAATGCTGTAAAAGTGCCAATAACTCGAATTTCCAGTCATATAACCCGAACAATACACCTACTCCGGTATCGTCAATACCGGCTTCATTGGCTCTGTGATGAACGTAGAGGCGGTAATCATAATCGGCTTTCTGTCCTTTTAGATGAACTTTTTCATAAGTTTCACGGTGATATGTTTCCTGGAAACACTGGAATGTTCCGATCGCAGCTTCTTTAACGATACGAAATCCTTCCACGTCCATCGGTGCGGTATTAATATTTATTCTTCTTATTTTACTGTTTTCGCCACCGACGCTGTAAACAGCTTTGATACTTTCGGCTATCCATTCCGGTGTAAATTTGGGATGTTCTCCGTAAACTAATAAGAGTCTTTTTTGTCCGCTGTCAGATAGTATTTTGGTCTCTTCTTTTAATTCTTCGAAGGATAGAGTCCGGCGATGCAGTTCTGTATTATCAGCACGGAACCCGCAATATTCACATATATTAGCACACTCGTTGGTGACATATAAGGGAGCAAAGATGACCACTCTATTCCCGTAAATCTCGTTTTTAATTTTCTTAGCGGTAGCAAACATTTTATCCAGTTGTTTTTTCTCTTTTATGTTTACTAATACGGCCATTTCTTGTAGTGAGAGACCCCTTTTTGATTCTGCTTTGATAAGAATATCGTCAATTAGTTTGGGATCGGGCTTCTTATTCTCTTCTAATAGTGTGTTGATCTGTTTTTCGTCGATAAAGTTTTTCATTTTTTCCTCTGTTGTTATATACTTCTCTCGAATAAGATATAGTAATATGCTGTCTATGGCAATAAATAAGCTGTTAAGAAGTGTTTCCGGCACCTTCTTATGGTGGCGGCTCATATCCGTAGTGATAAACTCAGGAAATGTAATTCAGGCAGCCGGCATGGTAAACTTGACCTGTGAGATGACTTCCCGGTGGAATTATTAAACTGCTAAATGAGCCGGAGCTGCTTCAATAATGAAACTGCGGGGGAAATTAATGGAGTTCCTTGCAATAGATATTTGGTGTCGAAGATTCCGAAGTATTGTTCAAGCGTCACTTCTTTATGTCGGATACTAACAGTGTGGTAATGGAGCTGCAAATAGAGGAAACCGTTAAAGAAAAACGGTCTCCTCTATGATATATTTGTTAATGTTTATGAGTTGCTTCTTTAACGACTGCTCCACTCATCTTATCTCTTTGGAAATAATTTGTGTGCAGCAGCTTATGAGCTTTCTTAGAGCCCGGAGATTCGAGGAATTTTTCATAAACAGCAGCAACCGCCGGATTCTCGTGTGATTGTCGCATCTTGAGGTCTTTATCTTCTTTGTAAAGTGCTTGACCTCTTCGGGCACGGGCAGCCAGATTGCTTTGGAAGGGCTGTCCGCCACCACCGACGCAACCGCCGGGGCAGGCCATAATTTCGATAAACTGATACTCTGATTTACCCGTTTCTTTTATCTGTTGACGTACTTTATCCATCAGTTCCCGAGCTTTGCCAAGACTGTGAGCTACAGCTATTTTTACTTTAGTTCCCTTGATATCGACTTCTGCTTCTTTGATACCTTCCATACCGCGTACGGCCTCTATGTCTAAGCTGGGCAGGTTCTCATTAGTTAATAAGAAATAGGCGGATCTCAGAGCAGCTTCCATAACGCCACCGGTAGCACCGAAGATGGTAGCGGCACCGGTGTAGATACCCATGAAATCATCAGCTTTCTCATCTTCAAGGTGAGCGAAATCAATGCCCGCTTCTTTGATCATACGTGCTATTTCTCTGGTAGTGAGAACATAATCAACATCCTTGTATCCCGAGTCTGTCATTTCAGGTCGGTCTGCTTCGAATTTCTTTGCGGTACAAGGCATAATAGAAACCGAAACAATGTCCTTGGCATCGATATTATTAGCTTCTGCATAATAGGTCTTTACTAAAGCACCGAACATCTGCTGCGGTGATTTACAGGTAGAGACATTCTCAGCTAAATCGGGATAAAAGGTTTCCATAAACTTGATCCAACCGGGTGAACAAGAAGTGATGAGCGGAAGTGTTCCACCTTCTTTAAATCTGTTGATGAACTCAGTTCCCTCTTCCATAATGGTCAGGTCGGCTGTGAAGTTGGTGTCAAATACAGCATCAAAGCCTAGCTTACGGAAAGCAGCATACATCTTGCCAACCGATAAAGAACCTTCTTCCATACCAAATTCTTCGCCTAAGGTAGCTCGTACTGCCGGTGCAGCTTGGATAACTAAGTGTTTCTTGGGGTTCAGCAGTTCTTCCCATACCGGGTCAGTATGCGTCTTTTCGGTTAAAGCAGCGGTAGGGCAGAAGACCACGCATTGCCCGCAATTGATACAGGTACTGTCAGCCATGCCTTTACTGAAAGGAGTGTTGATCTCAGCTTCAAAGCCGCGATTGACGGTAGTCAGAGCATAGACAGTCTGAACATCGTTGCAGACTGTAACACAGCGGCCACACTGGATACATTTATTAGGGTCTCTTACAATGGAGACGCTCGATTCGTCGATCGGCTTTTTGGTTTGCAAAACACCTTGATCTTCGGTCTTGACTCCCATAATGTAAGCCAAGTCTTGCAAGTCGCACTTGTTGTTAGCTATACAAGTAGGGCAATCTACGTGGTGATCTTCCAAAATCAACTCTAACAGCATTTTTCTCAGATTTCTTAATTCTACGCTGTTGGTTCTAACGATCATTCCTTCATAGGCAGGTGTACAGCAGGCACGTTTAGGTTGCGGTTGACCTTCTATTTCTACAACGCAGATACCGCATCCGGCACTGGGCTTTATGTCTTGGTGATAACATAAGGAAGGAATATTTATTCCAGCTGCTGAAGCGGCTTCAATAATGGTTTTACCTTCTTCAACTTGTATATTTTTTCCATCTATATTTATATTTATCATTTTACTCATTACTTCTCCCTTAGGTAATTTATTTATTCACTACTTTGTTATGTTTAATATAAGCGATAAAATCATCTCTAAACATATCTATAGCGCTTTTGACCGGTAATAGCGATTATTGACCCAACGCACAGAATGAGGTCTTATACATAGCGTCGGCTAAAAGAATCATCTTATCAAGCTCATCTTCAGAGGCTAATCCGGCTTTAATCTTCTTAATTGACCTGTACAGTTGCTCATTACCGTTACGGCAGGGGACACACTTTCCGCAGGACTCATGTCTGAAGAAGCGAATAACCGACTCTAACACATCCACTATGTTAACCGCATCGTTCAGAACCAATATAGCTCCCGAGCCTAAAACAGCCTTATATTCGGCTAAGTTATGGAAGTCCATCTTCACGTCTAACATTGAATCGCCAAGGAATATACCGGCTGCACCGCCGACTAATGCGGCCTTGAAACGGCTGCCTTTCTTCATGCCACCGCCATAGGTGTTGATTATGGTGCGCAGGGAGGTTCCCATATCGACTTCGCAGAGACCGGGCACGGCAACATCACCTAATATGGTATATACTTTTGTTCCCGGACATTCGGGAGTTCCGATTTTTTGATACCAGTCACTACCTTTAGTAATGATGGCCGGAACGTTAGCTATAGTTTCAACATTGTTAACTATGGTTGGTTTCTGCCAGACGCCTTCTTGTCCCGGATAAGGTGGTTTATTGCGGGGGATACCTCTGTTTCCTTCCATTGATTCGATCAGGGCAGTCTCTTCGCCGCATATATAAGCACCTGCACCGATTTCGATCTCGATCTCTAAATCGAATCCCGAGCCGAAGATGTCTTTACCTAAGAGTCCATACTCATAAGCTTGATCTATAGCATTTTGGAGGCGGGCGATACAGAGTTTATATTCGCCTCTGATGTAGATGAAGGCCTTAGTTGCGCCGACAGCATAAGCGGCAATCATGGTTCCTTCTAATAATTTGTGAGGGTCGCCTTCCATTATCAATCTATCTTTAAATGTTCCCGGTTCACCTTCATCAGCATTGATTACGACATACTTCTGAACGCCTTCTATCGGGGCGGTGAAACTCCACTTGAGACCTGCCGGAAATCCGGCACCACCACGACCACGCAGCCCTGAATCTTTGACTGCCTGCACGATATCGGCCGGCTTCATTTCAGTAAGTGCTTTTTCCCAGCCCAAGTATCCGCCAACACCAAGATAGTCGGTGATCTTTTCCGGGTCAATGTTACCTGAATTTTCTAAAACTATTCTTTTTGCGTATTCTAAGGGTATATTTTTCTTTTCTGCTTTCTCCAGCATCAATCTGGACAAGGGACGACCTTTAAGGAAATGTTCTTCTACTAATTGCGGGATATCATTCAGTGTGACGTCGCCATACACTACATTGTCAGGATAGACAGCCAAGCATACACCACGCTCAAAAAAGCCTAAAGAACCGGTCTCCAACACATTGATCTCTTTATCGAGTTTGTGCTTGGCCAGCTCCTGCTTAAGGGCTGCCATTATATCTTTAGCTCCTTGCTGAACCGATGCTTCATCAGTTTCTATCAATATATGACTTCGGAAATAATTCATGCTCTTTCCTCCCGGATAGTGTTAATGATTGTCTCTGCTTTATCTTCTGTCAGGTCACCGTAAAATTCATCATTGATCATCATCACTGGGGCATTACCGCATAAACCTAAACAGGCACATAGCTCTAAAGTAAAGAGACCGTCAGTAGTAGTTTCGCCAGATTCAACACCTAAGGTCTCTTTAAGTTTATTGAGAATATTATCGCAACCCTTTATAAAACAGGGGGGTGACTCACAAAGCCTGATGACATTCTTGCCGCGGGGTTTAGTGCTGTACATAGTATAAAATGTAAGTACCCCGTAGATATGATTAACCGGTACCTTCAGATACTCTGAAACAGACTGGACAGCTTCTTCCGAAACGTAATTGTGGGGATCGTTGTCCTGAATGTCATGGAGGATATAAATTAGATTATCTTTAGTAGGACGATATTTTTTAAAAATCTCCTGATACATACTGTTCTCCTTATAAATTATTGATAGTTAATAGCGGGTACTATTACCGCCGAATATGGTCAATAAAACGAGGCTTACTCCGAAGCCACGACATAGTCGGAAACTACTTGCCCATTAACAATATGCTCGCTGATTATTCGCTTAGCCTTTTCGACAGTCAGGTATCCATAAGTTACTTTCGGCTTACCGTCTTCAATAACATCAGCTACCGGCTCCATTGATGATAACCCTTTTTCTCCTGTTTGGGTTACCTGAACATCCTTGAGACTTCTTTTCTCGATCTCTTCAAGGAAGGCTTTCATTATCTCTCGAGCACCGACAGCTATGCCTGAAGTACCCATTCCAACGACAATCTTTACCCGGTAGTTGCTACCGCGAAGCTTCATGTCTTGCTGCGCTTTTTCGCGTATCTTGCGAAGTTCTTCCAAAGATTTCATGATCCTTACTCCTTAATATTTATACATAATCTTACGACTGAAGCCAAAACTTCATAACCGGTAATAGTGTCAACCTTTTTCAGCCCCCTCCCGTTAGTTGAGCTTTGCAGGCGAATTATAACTCTTTTCAGCTCTAAACTCTAATCTCTTTCTACTCTCCGCCATTCACTCTTCATTGTTCATTATTCATTCTTCATTGTTCATAATCCCCATATTTCCCTAATCTACTAATCTACTAATCTACTATTCTACTAATCTACTAATCTACTATT
>PWNZ01000021.1 GCA_003564135.1 Candidatus Cloacimonadota bacterium | reverse complement strand
TTCTCAACACTTTAAAAAAGGAACTGCTAAACAGTACGGAAATACTGGAAAAATATGGTTTCAGAGTTGACGAGGAGACAAATAAATGTGTTAATTTCTAAAGTAAACGTCCAAACTCCAGGTGGCCGGTATGAATATACCGGCCACTTGTCTTGAAATAACAATAAGCTGTTTTTTACGTTAAATCTTTATAAGTGATAACTCTTCTTTCAGTGTCATACCATGCATGCTTTACTTCTCCCGCAAAAATTGTATGGTCACCGCTTTTTACCTGAGAAATAATCTTACATTCGAAAGTAGCAGCAGCGTTTTTGATGATGGGCAGTTTGGCCAATTTTCCGGGGAAGTAATCAACCTCGCATTCAGCAAATTTATCGATGTCTCTTCCTGATTTTGACCCTGACACCTTAGTCATTTCTACTAGTTCCGGCGAGGGGAAGCATAGATTAAAATAGCGGAAGTTTTGCAGGCATTCATAAGAGTACCTGCTGTGAGCAATAGAAATGGCGAACATCGGTGGCTCAATAGATGTTCTCATAAACCATTCTAGGGTAATAGCGTTGAACTTGTCATTCTTGTCTTTCACTATGGCCATAGTGATTTTTGCCGGATGAAGTGTATGTTTTACGACCTTTTCATATTTTTCTAAAACCATTCTGTCATTCTCTCCTTTTACCAAGAACTACCTACGATAGATAATATAATGACAAAAAATAGAATATAAACAACAAGAAAAATAGCAAACCAGGCTAATGAGGCTTTAGCCCAGTTGGCTTTGTTGGGATTAGCGGCCGATGAAAAAGCCCATACAAATAACAGGACTACATTTACAACAGGAATACACATCAACAACATAGTCAACATCCATTCACCAAAAGTTACGGGTGGGGGATTGGGTTGCCGCATGTCTTGTGTTACTTGATAGCTTTGATCTGGGGTTACATTGTTTTCCATATTTCCTCCATTAGGGGTTTTATTTAGAGCGACTGAATTTTGAGGTAGTTAGCCGCTGTTATAATTTTTACAAGATCTAAAAAAAAGTTTACTCACCGATAATTTTAACTAAGACTCTTTTCCTTCTTTTACCATCGAATTCACCGTAAAAAATCTGTTCCCAGGGGCCAAGATCAAGTTTGCTGCCGGTAACTGCCACGACAACTTCTCTGCCCATAATGGTTCTTTTAAGGTGTCCATCGGCATTATCTTCATAGCCGTTATGTTTATATTGAGAGTGCGGTTTTTCCGGGGCTAATTTTTCCAGCCATTTTTCAAAATCTGCATGCAAGCCGGGTTCATCATCATTAATAAATACGCTGGCTGTTATGTGCATAGCGTTACATAATAGCAGGCCTTCTTTAATGCCGCTTTCATAGTGTGCTTGCTCAATTTGAGGTGTGATGTTTATTAATTCTCTTCGATGCTTAGTGTTAAACCAAAGTTCTTTTCTATGAGATTTCATAAACAAACTCCTGTAGATAATCTGAGGTTGTTATTATTAAATAGGGAGGTCATCTTCCGGCAGGATCAATTTTCTAACTTCTCTAATCATAATTAAAACAGTCTCTTGTTTATCATTTATGACTTTTGCCATAGCTCTATAGGTTTTGAACCCATCATTATCTTCAGGTATCAGATCAATAGAACCAATAATATGGAAATCGCCTCTGAATCTGATATTTGGTGTTTCTTCCGAAAGTAATCGACCAATATTGTTGGGACTTGGCTGCGGAGTTTCAATAGTCTGAAGATGATCTGTCTTTTTCAGTTGTAAGAGGATATTCTTAGTGAACTCGTCAGAATCTATATGTTCATCACTTAGATTAACTATCTTACTAACACTGATCTCCGGCCCTCTGCCATGTTCATCAGAGAAACCTGTTATTGTCACACTAGCAGATAATTCATTAACAAATTGAGCTGCTACAAGCTTAGAGTCAATTTCGTTCCATACTTCTCCAAGGTATAGATCGTCTAAAATATGATCTTCTTCATCAATCACTACTGAAGAGCAGGACGAAAAGGCTAAAACCAATATGATATAGATAATTACCGTAGCATATATAAGATGTGATTTCATTTTATAAGACCGTTTCCGTAGATAAAAGGGGTGCGGACGATTGTTGTTAACAGGTCCGCACCGATTATTTAATGTATTATCCGAAGTATTCCATTCCCATTTGCAAAGCTTTTAGGTTAGCTTCTAATAATTCAGGGCTTTTTACCTCGAGGAAATCTCTCAAATCTTGTTCCATAGTTTCATACTTAACCAACTTAGTCTTTCCGATAACCATACCTATAGAAACCATGTTCAACACTCTTGTTGATCCACATTCTATGGCGATAGATGACATAGGGGCATAAGTAATGTCCACATCGTCACGCTTGAGCTTATTCGGTGTCATGTCGGAATTGACTAATATAACACCTCCCTTTTGAGTAGGAGGACCGAACTTATCTAAAGACGGTTGGTTCAGGGCAACTAAGATACTGGGATTACTAACTAATGGGGACGCTATATCATTATCAGAGATGATTACCGACACATTAGCGGTACCGCCCCTCATTTCCGGTCCATAAGAAGGTAACCAAGAAACTTTTTTTCCTTCTTTCATGGCTGCTTGAGCCAGGAATTTACCGATAGTTAAAACACCTTGACCGCCGAATCCGGAGCAAATAATATCAGCCTTCATTATTTGCCTCCTTCAACGGTTTTAGATTTATCACGGAAGCATCCGATCTCAAAGAATTTTAACATGTTTTCACGAGCCCAGTCCCTTGACTTAATCGGCTCGATACCCCAGTTAGTAGGGCAGGTTGAGATGAACTCAATAAAAGTGAAACCACGTTTTTCCTTGTTGTATTTCAGCGCACTATGGACACATTTTTTAGCCTTTAGTATCTCTTGTGGAGATAGCAATGAAACTCTCTCTATATAATAAGGAGCTTCTAGAGTTGCTAACAATTCGGAAGCTTTGATAGGGTATCCTATATCATCAGCGTCTCTACCATAAGGAGAGGTAGAAGTTTTCATTCCCGGAAGAGTTGTTGGTGCCATCTGTCCGCCGGTCATCCCGTAAATCGCATTATTCACGAAGAAAACGGTAATATTCTCTCCTCTGTTAGCTGCATGGACTATCTCAGCAGTTCCGATAGCTGCTAGATCTCCATCACCTTGATAAGTGAAAACACACATATCCGGTCTCGATCTTTTCATTCCGGTTGCTACGGCAGGTGCTCTGCCATGTGCTGCTTGGGCCATATCACAGTCAAAAAACTTATAGGCAAAGACAGAACAACCGACAGGAGCAACGCCCATTGTCTTGTTCCGAATATCAAGTTCATCCATTGATTCAGCGATAAGTCGGTGGGCGACACCATGAAGACAACCGGGGCAGTAGGTAAAGGGTATGTCCCTTAACGATTTTGGTCTTTGGGCGATAACTTGCATTTTTTCCTCCTTATAAACTCTCTTTGATTTTAGCAATAACTTCATCCGGAGTGAATACAATTCCACCTGCTCGACCTAAGAAATCGACGGGAAGCTTACCATTGACGGCTAACTTCACGTCTTCTACCATCTGACCTAAACTAAGCTCGAATACAATCACTTTCTTTGTCTTTTTTGTGATGGAATTTGCTATAACTTCCGAAGGATAAGGCCAGACGGTTATTGGTCGAACTAAACCAACACTGTGACCTTCTTTCTGAAGTTCAGTTATTGCAGATTTAACGATCCTGGATGCAGTACCATAGGCAACACAAAGAATTTCGTTGTCATCTTTCACGTTGATTTTTTCATAGCGAACTTCATTTTTCTGAATGTCTTTGTACTTTTCATGCAATGATAATACATGTTTCTCAAGAACGTTCGGGTCTAACTCAAGAGAGTTTATTTCATGATGATGCCTGTCATCACCATCCTCATTGGTACGCATACACCAGTCATAGTGTTGCTTGTTCAATTTTTCGATCTCTTCCTCTGTTTTTGCAGGTTTAAATTCAACAGGTTCCATCATTTGACCTAACAGTCCGTCTGCTAAAAGCATAACCGGGTTACGGTACTTATCAGCTAAGTCGAATGCTTCTGAAGCCATATCTGCGAATTCTTGGACACTGTTGGGCGCTAAAACTATCAAGCGATAATCACCATGACCACCACCTTTAGTTGCTTGAAAATAATCTGCTTGGGAAGGCTGAATATCACCTAATCCGGGACCACCACGCTGAATATTAACCACTACAGCGGGTAGCTTAGCACCGGCAATATATGAAAGGCCTTCCATTTTTAAGGAAATACCTGGTGATGAGGAAGAGGTCATAACACGTCTTCCACATCCTGAGGCTCCATAAACCATATTAATTGCAGCTACTTCACTCTCGGCTTGAATAAATGTTCCTTTTACTTTAGGCATCATCTTCGCCATATACTCAATTAACTCGCTTTGAGGAGTAATAGGGTAGGCAAAGTATAGGCGACAACCGGCTCGGATTGCTGCTTCTGCAACGGCTTCATTACCTTTCATTAAAACTTTCTGTGCCATTTTTTCTCCTCCTTATTATTTTTCGACTGTGATTGCAACGTCCGGGCATGTTACATAGCATAGTTTACATGCTATGCACGAATCTTGATCAAAACACTCCGCATAATGATAACCTTTAGCGTTGATCTCCTCGGAGAATCTGATAATCTTCTTGGGACAGGCTTTGATGCACAATCCACAACCTTTGCAATAATAAGGATCGACAGTCATTTTCGGCATATCTTAACTCCTTACTCATTTATTTATTAATGCGTTAAAAGAACAAAATGACGATAAAACTGTCAACCCTTATTTAGGACTCCGATTTAAGATAGTCCCAAAAGAACGATATAGATCAGATAAACAGAATGGTATTCAAACTACAAAGAAAGCTACTATACCCCTAACTTAGAGCGCTTCAAAAAAAGAGGTTCTAAAACAGGTGTAGCAAAGGGATTATTAGTACCTTATCAATAATAATGACTGCGGCGAGTTCGTAAAAAGATTAGTTGCCGACTAAAACCGACTGACCCGGTGAAACAGGAAAAAGGTGTCACGGGTTAAAAAGTCAACGCTCCGGTTCACTTTACACAATTTTAAACAGCGATATGTACGGACAGGACACCCTGATGAAATCTAAACAGCGAAGCACTAAACCGTCTAACTCTTCTTCATTGTTTTTCTTTCTTGTTCATTTGTGGATAAAAATTTGGTTCCGGCTTGTCCGGTTTAGGGGTTATTACAAAATAATATGGGCGCTGAAGCGCCCATATTTTCAATTATTGGTTTAATTCTCTTTTAAAACATCTTGATCATATAATTGTTCGAATTTGAATTTATGAGTAGCTTCTTCGGCTGCTAATGTAGCGAAGAGGTCACTCAGTTCAATGTCTTCAGTTGCCATTCTTTCTGAGAGGTTAAGATAGAGCTGGTGAGATTTTTCCTCTCTTTTTATTGCGATAATCAGGATGTTAGGGTAAGAGTCCGGTTTCATGTCTTGATCTTCCGGGACTAAATAATCACTGATTTTGAGATTATCTACCACCTTATTTACCTTGTTATCACGGGATTTGGTCCGCATCTTTTCCAAAGTCAAGATGTGTCCTTTCTCCATGTTTTCAAGTTCTTGCAGCATATCTTTATGCGCTTCAAATTTAGCCGTTTTCTTTAATCCGGCATAAAAATCGACAGCTTCCTTTTCTCTTTCAACTGCGAAATTCAATATTTCGTGGAAGCGGGTTATTTCCATTGGATAGTCTCCTATAAGTTTATGATAGGCTTAAAGCGATAAGACAGAAGATTGACGATTAGTCCACTATACTAAACATGTCTTTTCCTACTCCACAAACAGGGCAAACCCAGTCTTCAGGAAGGTCATCAAACGCGATATTATCATTCTCTTCAGGAATGTAGACATATCCACAGGCATCACATATATATTTTTTCATTATTACTCCTTATTAATAGTTTTCTACAAATACTTGGAAATACTTTTTGGGATGATCGCACACAGGACATAACTCTGGTGCGTCGGTCAATTCTACAACATGTCCGCAATTTTTGCATATCCAGTATATTTTATCGTCTTTCTTGTAAAGTTTACCTTGTACAACTGCATCATGAAGCTTTCTGTATCTTGCTTCGTGCTTTTTTTCGACCATAGCTACTTTTTTAAAGGTGTTTGCAGCTTCATTAAACCCTTCTTCTTCAGCAGTCTTGGCAAAAGTGGGATAGAGGTCGCTCCATTCTTCATTTTCTCCGGCTGCTGCGTAGGCTAAGTTTTTCCCTGTATCATCAGACAAAGCGGCCGGGTAAGCAGCCTTAATGTCAATAGGTAATCCTTCGACGCCATTTTTGATAAGTTGTTTTAGAAACAGTTTGGCATGAGCCATTTCATTTAAAGCTGTCTCATTGAATATCTCTGCTACTACAAGATAACCTTGTTTAGTGGCAACAGACGCATAATAGTTATATCTAGTTCTAGCTTGACATTCACCGGCAAAAGCCTTCATCAAGTTTTCAGCGGTTTTAGAATCCTTAAAAGGGATCATTATAAATTCTCCTTTAATTGTATTCTTGCGATAGTTTGGATGAGCCTAATTACTTTTCCCAAAGCCCATGAACATTACAAAATTCTCTGACTTCATTAATTTCAGTCACTCTAACGGGAAATTCAGCTTCCGGTGTATCTCCCGGTTCAAATTCTTTACGATATACTTTGTCGGCAGTTAGCACTTCGATAAATACAATGTGGTGTTCTTCTTCCATTGGATGCATAACCGAGCCGACAGTAACTTTAACACCTTTTTCAGTCATATCAACCACGGGAACATGTTTTTCCAAGCCTTCGTCCTTTTTCTTAGGAATTAACTTTTTCATGGGTTGACCGCAGCATACTAATGCGGGTTCTCCCTCTTGTAGAATCTCAACCAGATTTTTACAAATCTCGCAATAATAAAGATCTCTGATGAATACCATTACTGTATCCTCCTTGATTATTTTCTTGCTGCCAGCTCTTTATCAAGCATCAACAAGCCGATTCCACTTTCCTTCATGTATGTAAACTTGTCAAGAATTGCATTTACACTTGCCTCTTCTTCAACTTGCTCATCGACGAACCATTGCAGAAAACTTACGGAAGCATGATCATTGTCTTCACGTGCAATATCCATCAGTTCGTTTATTGATGCTGTCACAAACTTTTCATGTTCTAGGGATAAATCAAACAATTCTCGGATAGAGTTAAAGTCGGTTTTGGGTTTTTCTATTGCCTCTAGAATAACCCTGGCTCCTTGATCGTAGATATAATCATAAATCCTCATTGCATGCGCATGTTCCTCTTTCGCTTGCCCTTTGAACCATCTGGCTATTCCGGCTAAACCTACTGAATCGGCATAAGTAGCCATTGATAGGTATAAATACTCTGAGTATAGCTCCTTGTTGATCTGCTTATTTAAGTTGCTAAGTAGTTTTTCGCTTAACATAATTCCTCCATCATTATTAGTTTTCTGAATAGTATAAGTTCAATGTTCGGTGAAGGCAAAAAAAAACGATCTTCACTTCAGAAGGGTACACAGACATGTATGGGGATATAACCTCTCAAAGAGTAGAGAAAAAACGCTAAAAGTCAGTACTGGTTGAAATTGTGAACAAAATTGATCAACACGAGAGCCTGATTTTTCTGACGCTGCTTGGGTTAATCGTTAAGATAGCGATCAATGAGGAGTTAGTTCATTAAATATCAGTAGCTTACTATGAACTTACTATGTTTAAAATAGTTATCAGTTACCTGTGATTCCGGAACGCTGACTTTCAGTCGGCTGGTACGTCGGCTTTAGCCGGCAATTTTTAATCATTCCTTTGGGTGTCTGTCTTCACTAA
>PWNZ01000103.1 GCA_003564135.1 Candidatus Cloacimonadota bacterium | reverse complement strand
TTCACTAAAATTATACATCGTACATTGTAAATTATACATTACTTTTCACTGTCATGGACGTTTACTATGTTTAAAATTCAATTTCAGCCACCGAGAACACCGAAAAATCACCGAATAATGGCCTTCACAGCTGACTCTCATCTCTTTCATTAATATTATAATCATTCCCTCGGGTGTCTTTATTAAAATTATACATTATACATTGTAAATTATACATTATTTTTCATTGTCATGGACGTTTACTATTCAGTATTCAATAGGGTCTTTCAAGCCTGCTTGTTCGAAAGCCTGCAACCTCAACCGGCAGCTATCGCACCTTCCGCAGGCTTTATCATTATTCAGATAGCAGCTCCAGCTATATTGCAATGGCGCTTTTATTTTGTATCCGGTCAGAACGATCTCTTTTTTGCTTTTACGGATCAATGGTGTTACGATATTTATATTGTCATCTTCTCCTGTTCCTAGTTGTATAGCTCGCTCCATCTGTTTAATAAAAGAGTTTCTGCAATCAGGGTATCCTGAGCTATCCTCTTCCACAACCCCTATATATATTCTGTTTGCCGCGATCGCTTCTGCCCATGCAGCGGCAACTGACAGCATCATACCGTTCCGGAAAGGTACGTAAGTGCTTGGCAGTTGTTGTTTGTCTTTTTTTTTATCAGTCCTGTCAGTTAAAGGGATTTCGATATTGAAATCGGTCAAACTGCTTGACCCGATTTGCTTAAAAAAATCCATTTCAACATGGAGATGTCTTTGCGGGCGATAGTGTTCAACAATCTTCAGGAAGGATTTCAGCTCTTTTTCTGCAGTTCTTTGTCCGTAAGATATGTGAAGCATAAACAATTTTCCACATTCTTTGGCGGCAATGGCAGCAGTTACTAAGCTGTCCATACCACCGCTGACCAGTATAACCCCCTTTTTCATAATCACCTCATTTAGTTGCTGATCTTGAAGGGGAATTGATTATAAGAGACACTTCCCTGAATGATAGCGGATTAACGAACACCGTCTTTTGATTTTTATAAATCACAAATCCCGGTGGGCTTTTGTGGGGCTTGGTGACATAGCGTACTTGGGTATAATCTACAGGGACATTAGACGAATGCTTAGCTTTACTGTTATAAGCGGCAAGCCGGCAGCAGAGAAGGATCAGGTTTTCACTAACCTCTTTTTTGGCATAATTCCTCAGTATAATATGCGATCCCTGATATATTCTGGAATGAAACCACCAATCATTCGGCTTAGCCATTTTACAAGTCAGTTCATCGTTTTCTTTAGCGGTTCTTCCCACGAAAATCTCCCAATCGGCATCGACGCGGATTTTTTTGTATCTAGTGGCTGATTGTTCTGTTTTTGATTTGCGGTTTTTCTTTTCGCTCATTGAAAAGATTAATTCCGGGGGGTAATCGGTATTCTCTACATCAAAGATATGCCTTTCGGCATGGTCAATGTCATTTTCTGTTTGGACAATCTGCTGTTGTTTCATTTCACGACCGCTAAGACTTTTCCGGTACTTTTTAAAGTAATAGTTCATGTTCTGCAGCGGGCTTTTATCGGTCAAGAGCTCAACTTCGATTTCGGACGGAGGGTTTTGGTAATAATTTATCAGTTCAACCTTGTCCATCCCCGGTTTGATCTTGTTTAGATTGAACTTAATCAATTCTGCTTTGATTTTATATCTATCGGCTTCTAAGTAGTCTTCAAGTTCTTTAGCAAGTTTAACCTTCTTTTTTTGAAGTTTTCGTATCTTATTTCGCAGTTCTTTTAATTTGGTTTTCTTGATCTGATTAGCTCTTTTATTCAGATAAAAATCGTAAAAGAGGCTTTGAAACAGGGGATTAGTATCGTTGTATATCTGATCCGGATAGTCATTTATCTGTTTAACCGTTATGATTCTGCCTTGCTTATCTATTGCTAAGGGGTATTCTACTTCACTATCAGTCAGGGTAAAGCCTGATACCGTCGGATATTTATATTCCTGACTTGGCAAAACAGCTCTTTGCGAGCTATCGTTAAATGAGACAGCCCTCAAACAGTCGATAACAGTCCGATTAGCGGCACTATTCGCATCAGGGTTATCTGTAGCATCTTTTACCAGAATAAGATTAGTATTTCTGGGAATTACCTCCGCTACTAATATTAAGTTTTGGATTTCACCGTAAATATCCTTTTTTTGGCAATATACGGAGACCACTCTATCATCTGATTTTAGTTCTATACCTTTTACTTCGGCACCTTTGATGTGGTAATAAAATCCGTTTATCCTTGAATAGGGGAATTTCTCTATAAGCTGTTTACAGGCAAAAAACAGATAGGGATTCCCTTCCAGGTTTATATGAAGATATTTACCGGTTCGGGCAAAGAAGATAAAAATCTGATTTTCCCACCGGCATATATCGTGAATATACAGCGATTTAGCATGTTTTCGAGCTGATTTACGAGTCCATTCTGCGAGATATTTATGTTCCAATATTCATCCGTATCATTTACAAGGGTAAGATACCCTTTATATATTTTATATCTGTTCTATTATCAACAGAGCTTGCCGTCCCCAATCACTGTCTCGGCCATATCTGCTAATAATTCTTTCTAAAACCGATCTTGCGGCATCGATTCTACCCTGCCTTATATAGGCTTCCGAGAGCTTGAGTTGGGAAGTGGCAACAAATTGCACCAGATCGGGATAATAATAACCGACCTTCAAATATTCGGTTGCGGCTCTATCATACTGTCCTAAATTAGCATAACTTTCACCTACCCAATACTGAGCCTCTGCTTTAGTTTCCCGGTCGTCAAGAAGTCCAATAGCTCTTTCAAACATCGGTATAGCATTCTCGTATTGTCTGTCGCGATAGTAGCAAAATGCTATATCGAATATGGTTTCACCTTCTAACTGCCCTTCCCCACCTCTTTCCAAGATGATGTTATAGGCATCTATGGCTTTTTGCCACTCTTCAATAGTTTTACACACTATAGCGAAATTTCGCGCCGCATCCAGTGCTAGACTGCCGGTCTCGTCATCTCTAATAACTGTGTAATAATGGTCTAAAGCTTGTTGATAATTTTCTCTGGAGAAACTAATAGTGCCCAGTTTTAGGTAAGCTTCATTGCGAAGGTTGATGTCCGGTGATTGAGTTGCTTGTTGAAAGTCCTCAAAAGCATCGTCAATATCTCTGTTTTCTAAGCTGTTTACGCCACGCCAGAAATAGGCTTCATAGTGGATATTTTTCGGGAAATCATCGTTACGGATGATATTTCTGAAAGTTCTGGCAGCCCTGCTACGATTGACCGACATCTGGTATATCCCTTCATTGAGAACTATTCTTGCCTTCGCTCGAATATTGTTATCAATAATTGTGTTAAAACTATCTTGAACTGATTCTGCTCGAGGTCTGTTATTAATACGGTACAAGGAAACTACAGTTTCTTTGACTATATCATGAGCCGGTAAAACACCTAAACTGCTTTTTCCTTGCAAGTAATCGGTAATCTGTCCGTAATAATTAACAGCTTCCTGCCAGTTTTCATTCAGATACTCGATATGGCCTAACATCGCCAGCGCAGTCATTTTGTGTTCTTGTTCAGTTTCTTGTTCAGCTAATTGGCGATAAGTGTGTTGTGCCATAATTTTATCATCTGTGAGATAGTGTAGTTCAGCTAAATATCTCAATATTTGATTATCTTTATCGGGGATATACATAAGACTTTCTTTAGCTCTTTGCTTCTCCCCTATTTCTAAATAAGCTCGAGACAGCTGGCGGTAGAATCTTGAAGAACGCCTCGTTTCAGGCAATATGACCATTACATTTACAACGCTGTGGTAGTCATTCCTTCCTTGGTGATAATCGGCTAAAACTTCAACAGCCTTTTCTACACCCTCGAAATCTGCGTTGTTTCTCACAAGAAGGTCTAATAACTGTGCTCCTTTCTCAGGTTGCGATGTATTGATCAGAGCTATAGCATATCTATGCATGATCACCGGTTGTGTTACCGACTGGCCTAAAGCTTCATAATAAGTAACTGCTTGAGCAAACTCTTGATTCTCAAAAAAGTAATCGCCCATCTGGGTGAAAGCTTGCCGGTAGTCTTGTATAGGAATATCATGCTGTAAGGTAACCTTTTTCAAGAACTTATCGGCTTCTACAAATATTCTTTCTTTCAGGTAGTAAGAGCCCGCTAAGAAATTAAACCTATTAACTGCAGACCCTTGTGTATAATCCCTTAGATAAGCTTCTATACTGCCCAAAATATCGGTATTCAATTGCCGATTATTAGTTAGATAAGCTTTTTCTATCTCTAATTCGACTAACCACTGCTGATAGTTGCTATTGCTGTTCGCTTCGTATTGCAAGCGTCTGATACTGTTTTCCAAAGCTCTTTGGTCAGTTGTAAAGCTATCAGCTTCCAATATTGCTTGATGAATCTTCTGCAAGTAGGCCTTACCTTGCATATAGAATGATTTAGCTGATGTATCTTGAGCTAAAAGTCCGGCAACCGACCGGGTATCTTTCAGATCATAAACAGCTATCTCAATCAGACGGTTTTTTAATATTTCCTTGCTATCATTATCGATAAAATCGATCAAAGAAAAGATTAAGTTTGCAGTTGTCTTTTCATAATCTACTATCTTGAAGCGACGTAGCAGCTCAATCAGATTATTGACTTCTTTTTTCTGAGCTTCATCGTCAAGAAAATCGGTGTTGATCTCGTTTAGGGCCTGCAAAGCTTGTCTGTATTCGCTCTGTTTTTGATAGCATAGTGCAAGTTTATAGTAAGCCCGGGCTAAAATCTGCTGGGAAGGCGCTATGCCGGAAATAATCATACTGTAATAAGTGATGGCTGTTGAGGGCAATGAGAGTCTCTCAAAATAAATATCGCCAATCCTCATTAAGGCCTCATACCGCCAAACACTGTTTGCAGGTACATCAGCTAAGAGTTGTTGATACGTATTTATAGCATCGACAAACAGACCCCGGTCTTCTTGAACTCTGGCACGCCAATAAGATACCGAAAAACTGTTTTCCGCATCGACCGGCTCTACTCCATCACGCTGCAATAACCTTAAGTTATTAAGAAGCTCATCTGCTTTGCCGGTCTCTCCCTGAAGAAAAAAAGCTTCTGCAACCTTGACCAACAAGTCGAACTGATATTCAGTGCCCTGGACATCCTTCTCAAACCTCTCATAATAGTCAGCGACATCTGTAAATCTCTGCAGATCAATCAAAAGATCAGATTTAAGGTATAGATATTTAGCTATATTGTCGGAACGGTCAAACTTGTTGATTAGCTCTCTGAGTTGTTTTTGTCCGGGATCTTTTCTGCCCTCTTGCAAGTAGAATCCGGCTAATCTGTTTCTTAGCTGTTCTTCATAATGGCGGGGTATATTGTCTTGTTCAACGTGCTTTTCTAATTCTTCTGCTGCCCGACGGCTGTCATAACGCTCATTTAGCAGTTCCACCTTTTCCAAAACACCTTCCCAGCGAGCATTAGTATTAGGGTGACGGCTGATGATCAAGTCAAGTGTGTTTTCTCCGTCATTGAGGTTTTGCAGCCTAATATAAGATTTAGCGATTAACAACAGGACACCGGGAACTTTTGTATGTCCACTGTGATCATTGACAAACCCATTGCCGATGGTCAAAACCCGATTGTAATTAGCGAGATTGTAATGCGCGTCTATCAGATAATATAGAGCATCGACCCTCTTAACCGCTGCCGGGAAAGAATTAATAAACCGGTTAAACGTCTCTAATGATTGAGAGTACTTATTTTGCTTATGCTGGGTTAAAGCCCAGTTCATAAGAGCGTCTTCCCTATATCTTCCTGACGGAAAGGTTTCGTATAGTGTTCGGTAATATTCTTCAGCCTGGTTAAGATCACCTTCTTGTTGATAAATTCCGGCTAAGAGAAAATAAGATTCCTCAGCTTCAGAAGATGTGGGATTGGCGGCTATGACCCTTTCAAAGACTATCTTGGCCTCCTGATGGAACCCGTCTTCGTACATCCTTTTGCCAAACTCAAAACTGCCCGGGTGCTGAGCTAATAGAGCAACGGCCATTATAGCCGGTATTATTACTACGCATAAAAGCCTTCTCATGCTGTGATTATCCTTGTTTTATATTAGTCTTCCATCATGCCGTTGAGTTCTGATGGATCGAACCATACCATAGAGCCTTCGATACGATTTAGTTCTGCTTCTAGCAGTTCTTTATGATTTTGCTCTTCTTCCGCTAAATATTTAAAGAATGCCTTGATATCTTCATTGTCACTAGCAGATGCCATATTGGTATAATTTTCCTTCATACTTTCTTCCTTAGAAATGGCATATCTTATAACCTGACGCGGGCCTGACAAATCATCTTTTACCTCAAATCGTGGTAAAGCATTACCGTCATAATCAAAAGAAGTGTCTCCAAACTCTTTGCGGAATGATTCTTCAATCTTTTCCTGATGCCCTTTTTCTAACTGTGATAAAGACTTAAATACCCGTACTAAATCTTTATCGTTGAAACTTTTAGCTAAGATACTGTACAAATTAATCGCTCTAATTTCATTCTCCACTGCTATAATATAAGCTTCTTTTCGATCCATTTTTTCCTCCGCTATTTTTAATTTACTTTAAAGATTCACTATAATCGCATAGTCTGACCTTCTGCGTAAGGTGACCATCGTTGGCTCGCTTTCGTTATCCTCTAACAAAACGGGGCTGACAACCGCTATAGACAGATTGGGATTTCTGCGTTTAAGTTTGTCAACAACTCCCATTCTTCCCCAGGCATGTATGTCATTATTTATATGAATAACCTTAATATCTCTGTTACGTCTTAAAAAGCTATGAATGCTTTCGGCCATTGTTTCCTGAGCAAGCGTTTGGGCTTCATATAGGTTTTCTAAGTGTTCGTCCATTTCAAATTGGTTAACTAAATTGAACCCTGGTTGATCGGCAATATTGGCAAAATACATATCTCGATAAGCATCCTCGGTTACTTCGAATATTTCCGAAAATAAAAACCGCTCTTCAACAGGTACCTGATCAAGATACCTCAGACCATAACGACGAACATTGTTTAGTATACTTGGCGGCGCTGCTGAAGCTATCACCGGAACACTTTCCCGCTTTGCAAACTCAACTAAAGGTCGATGGTCAAATTTGTATGTATGCTTGAGGCCTGCTTGCTCAATAAATTCTTCTTCTTCGACCTCACCTAACATGTAAGAATCTAAAACTGATTGTCTTTGGCGGTCGAATATCTCCATTGATAGAGCTGTAGAATGAACTTCCTGCAAGTATTTTTGCAAGAATTCTTCCTGTAGGTAATGGATGGCATCATTGCCGGGATAATCGCCGAAAATAATTACGTCATGTTCGCTAAGTTCCTCTACTAACTGACTTATAGACATTTTTTCGCCGTCGTAAGTCCTATATATTTTATAGTCATAGAGCCTAATTGTGCATGACTGTATTATCACCAGCATGATCACTAACGCTCCCACCGTTATTCTGTTTTTCATAATTATGTTCTCCAGTTTATGTTTGCATCTGCATACTAAGAAACCACAAATAAGTCAACTCTTTTGTTAACGCATCGGTATTCAACTGATCTTCAGCTCCCGGGAAAGAGATATTGAATTGATCCTATTCATCCGTTACCGTTAATAGATCTGCTGAGCTATCAATGTCGATCTCTGGTTTCATATAGTTATACTTGTCTGTAATAAACGCAAGATCAAGCCTTCAATTACAGCTAAAACACCGCAACGTCGATTCTAACAGAAGAACAGATACCCTCGAAAATACGTCGAAACCACAGATCGCCATACAGCAGCTGTTTAGTACCTTATCAATAATATTGACTGCGGCGAGCTCGTAAAAAGATCAGTTGCCGTACTTCGTCCGGCGAGCTCGTAAACTCGGTTCATGTTTTTTTTGGCAGAAAGTTGCCGACTGACCCGGTTAAACAGAAAAAAGGTTTCACGGGTTAAAAAGTCAGCGCTCCGGTTCACTTTACACA
>PWNZ01000017.1 GCA_003564135.1 Candidatus Cloacimonadota bacterium | reverse complement strand
CCCCATTGTAGACTATTCTCGACTGCTGCCTCCCGTAGGAGTCTGGGCCGTATCTCAATCCCAGTGTGGGCGACCACTCGTTAAAGCCGCCTAACTATCAAAGCCTTGGTCAGCATTTACCCAACCAACTAGCTAATAGTACGCAGGCTCATCCCTAAGCGATAGCTTATAAATAGAGGCCACCTTTAACCTCGAAAGGTCACATGCGGTATTAATCCCGGTTTCCCGGGGCTATCCCCCACTTAAAGGTAGATCACCTACGCGTTACTCACCCGTTCGCCACTCTACTCGTAACCCCGAAGGATTACTTTCGCGTTCGACTTGCATGCCTAATCCACGCCGCCAGCGTTCGTCCTGAGCCAGGATCAAACTCTCCATTATCATATTGATTCAAAAGTATATCTCCTTACTCTTCTCTGCACTCATATCTGCTCGTTAAAGATCCACACTAATTACTCAGTGTTCCGCCAATAAATTTCAACACGTTATCCTGTCAAATCATTTATCCAATATCGAACAAGTTAATACACCAAAAAACAAACTCAATACACACATCTCGCCTACTCTGCCTTACTAATTCAACCTCGAAAAGAAAAATGAAAATATTTCTAAAACGGCGCTATCCCAAAATAAACAATGATAAGATGACTTGATAATCAAACCCGAAAATATCGAAAAACTAAACAACAAACCCTCAGAATAAAAGAATGAAAACTTAGGACTAGACAAACTGCCTTCCCTCAATAATAAACTCTCAACTACCCCCCTCTTCGCCATTCGCTCAGTGCTTCTATCATAATTAACTAACAAACTTATATAAAAACATAGGTGGAGAAATGATTGATTTATATTGCCAGAACACGGATGCCCTAAAGACATTGGTCAAGCTCAAGATGAACTTGATGCATTCAGAAAACGGAAAGGCTTAAAATTGAACAGCTAATTCCTTAAACCGGATAAACCGGATCCAAATTTTTATCCACAAATTAGAACTCAAATGAAAAAACAATCAAGAAGTTTAGAAGGTTTAGTGCTTCGCTGTTTAGATTAGGGACAGGCCCCGCCTGCCCTGCCTGCCCTGTGGAATCATCTTTTCTATTCCATCAGGGTGGAATCTTCTTTCTTATTCCATCAGAGTGTCCTGTCCGTACATACGTTATCCCTTCTCCGTACAGCAGATGGCTCGGCCGTTGAAATGTAACAGCCCAGCGGTATGCTATACAAAAAAATAGATCTGTTTTCTAACTGCACCGTTCGACTCGGACGTTATCCCTTCAGCGGTTTAGAATTGTGTAAAGTGAACCGGAGCGCTGACTTTTTAACCCGTGAAACCTTTTTTCTGTTTTAAACGGGTCAGTTGGCTGATCCGTCGACTTTAGTCGGCAACTTTCTACCAAAAATATACAAACCGAGTTTACTAGCTCAACGAAGTCAATATTATTGATAAAGTATTATATGGTAGCATCTTAAAATTCCATCAAAAGAAAGTTTAGAGTATAGACTCGGTGAAAAAAAGACTTCACGGGTGAAAAAGTTGACAGGCGGTGGCGAATAGTATCACTACTACAGAAGCAGAGTAAGACGACCCTGTAAAATCGTGTTTTTTTATTCCTCCGGGGGATGCTCTGAGCAAGCTGAGGTGCATAACAAAGTTCTAAGATGAGGAAATAATGCTCAAAAATTGTTTAGAGGTGTGATAGAGTGGAATAGGGTGTTTTTTATTTCACAGGGGACACTCTATGTACAATGCAGGTGGATTGCTCGGTCGGGGATAGTTTTTTTTATTCTGATTAAAAAAAATTAGGCTATCTTGATACGCTTAAGTCCTGATTTGGAGAGGGTTTTAGGGGTTTGTTTTGTGATCTTGCGCCGATAATCTTTTCTTTTTTTTAAAAATAACTTGACTAATTGTAGCGCTTAGTCATCTTTGGTCACGTGAAGTCATTAATAGTCATTTAAAGGCTGATCTTTACAGATTTAAGCGAGTTTCAGCCATGAACAAGTTTGGTTTAGCGGAAGTTTAATCCTTAATATGGATCCATTTTGAGTTTGGAGGTACAATGTCCGGTAGTTTTATTGGTTTTTATGATAATTCAGTGAGTAACAATAGGATCACTATCCCGGCTAAGTTCAAGAAGAAGTTTTCAGTAGCCGCTAAGGAGACGGTAGTAGTTTCTGTTGGCTTTAACAATAGTCATATTGTGATCTTTCCTCTGGATTATTGGACATCTCTATCTCAAAAGTTTTCTTCGGGAACCGACCTTCAGAAATTAGCTTTGAAGAGCTATTTGGATTTTGCAGATGACCAAAAGGTTGAGTCAAACGGTAGGATCCGTTTGAGGCAAGATATTATGCAAATAACAGGAATCACTAAGGAAGTAATTATTAAAGGTGAAGGCGAATACATATCGGTATGGGAGCCTGAGACATTCAAAGAAGAACGGGAGCGAAGAAGAAAAGAGCTTCTTTCTTCATGCAAAGAGACAGACTTTTTACTATGATTTGGAGCAGCTAAGATGACACAAAATACTTCCCGTCTATATCATGAGGCTGTAATGACAGGGGAAATTATTTCTGCCTTACAGATAAAAAATGACGGTTATTATGTTGATGCTACGCTTGGCGGTGGCGGCCATACTGTTAGTATCTTAGAAAGCAATCCGAGTTGCGTAGTTTATGCTTTTGACAAGGATTCCGATTCACTTAGTCACGCTGAATCTTTAGTCAGCCAATATACTGATCGTTTACATCTTTTTCATGAAAATTTCGTGAATTTCCGTTCAATGCTTGCCTTGGAACGGATCAATAACATAGATGGAATCGTTTTCGACTTAGGCGTTTCAACTCATCAGTTAAAGACGGCCTCACGCGGTTTTGGTTTTGCTTTAGATGGGAATTTAGACATGCGAATGAGCCAATCGACTGAGCTTACAGCTGCAGATATAGTCAATAAATACTCAGCAGATAAACTAATCCATATTATCAGAGAATACGGTGAAGAGCGAGAAGCCTTTCGAATAGCCAAAGGAATTGATGATTACCGTCGTTTCAGGCCTATAAAAACTACCGGTGATCTTTCTGATATCATCGATCGCAGTATTCGTTCACCTTACAAGATTAAGGCTAAAGCAAGAGTTTTCCAAGCTCTACGAATCTATCTTAACGGGGAATTAGAGGTATTACGTAGCTCTCTTTATGATAGTGTTGATATCTTAAATCGAGGTGGAAGAATTGCGGTGTTATCTTACCACAGCTTAGAGGACAGAATAGTTAAGCAGATATTTGCAGAAGAAGCCAAAAGCTGTGTGTGTCCTCCTAAGTTTCCCAAATGTATCTGCAATAAACAAATGCGTCTTAAAATAATAACTAAAAGACCACTGATACCGTCACAAGAAGAAATATCAGTTAACAAAAGCGCCCGAAGTGCAAAGCTGCGCGTAGCAGAAAGAATATGATCAATCCTAAACATTTAACTTTTATGGTTAAAGCCATTAATATTCATGATGGCTTATCTTACTTTACTAATGCTTATAGCTATGCTTCATTATTGAAGTGAAGGAGGATAAATTGAAAAACAAGTTAATATTATTATTTGCAGTAGTAACTATGTCGGTTTTATCTCATTATATAATGAAACATATGATAGTAAAAACCGGAAGAGAAAATGCCATAATTCAGTCTAAACTGCATTCAGAACGGGCAATCAACCAAGACCTGACCTCCGAGTATAATCATCTTCATGCGTATTCGAGAATTGTGTCTCTAGCTCAGAATGAGCTGGATATGATCATCCCCTCTAATAACTCTGAAAAAGTTCATATAGTTTACAATAGTCAGGAACGCAACCGAACAATTTCAAGATTAGTCGATTTCTTTAACCCATCGGCAGAAGCCGCATCCTTTTAACGACATAGGTTTTTGGTTTAGTTATGGATTCGAGGATGCGCAGACGATTCCTCATCTTTATGGGGTTTAATGTTTTCTTTATTTTAGTGTGGATAGTGTATCTTTTTACTGTACAAATCACCGATCCTTATGGATTTGAGCATAACCGAAGAGTTCGCTATACACCTGCAAAAGAGTTGCATATCCCGACTCGAGGGAACATTTACGACCGTAACCGAGAGTTGCTAGCCAGAACTGTCCGTTATTATCAAATAGACTATGATAGATCGAGATTAGATGCCGATAATAGAAATGAGGATTATCGTCTTATCGCCCAAATAGTATCTAACAACAGTAACCTTTCAGAAAGTTATATATTTAACCGTTTGCAAAATGCGCCGGGTACTTCAGGGGTTTATTTTTCCGACCGAATACGAGAGACCGATTTAATAAGCCTCAATCGAGACTTAGAGGCTGCGGGGTATGATCGAGGTCTAATTACTAATTTCAGTTTTCAAAGGCGTGTTTACCCGAACGATGAGACTGCTTCGCGGCTGCTTGGAGTTGTCAGAGAGTCTAAAGAGACCGAAAGCCGTTCGAATCTATCCTATTTGGAGGGTCTCTCCGGAGTTGAGCATACTTTTAACAATCATCTTCAAGGTGTTTACGGATGGCGAAAATTACTTTATGATGCTCGCAGAAATCCATTAGTGATTCCGAGTTTAGCACGGCAACAGGTTCGAGATGGCAGTCATATTGTGCTGACATTAGACTCTCGTATCCAAGAGATAGTTGAGATGAATTTAAGAGAAGGGTTAGATCAATATGGAGCTAAAAAAGCTATAGCAATTTTCATGAACCCTAAAACCGGTGAAATTGTAGCTATGGCCGGCATCTCCAAAAACGATGAAAAACTAAGTGCGCATGAGATTCGAGGTCTGCCGAATTTAGCAGTTTCCTATATGTTTGAACCCGGCTCAACTATTAAGCCCTTTACAGCATTAGCAGCTTTGGAGAAGAATCTCTTTACTACTAATGACACTCTCGACTGTAAAGAATATCGGCTACCCGGCAGAGTTATTCGTGATTCTCACCCATTTGAAGATCTTTCTTTTAGAGATGTAATAGTAAAATCTAGTAATGTCGGCACAAGTAAAATAGCCGACCAAATTGGTTCTCAGTATTTATATGAAAGGCTGATTTCATTTGGTTTCGGTAATAGGACCGGATCTGATCTATATGGTGAGTCAGCCGGGCTTTTCCGTCATGTACGAGATTGGCAGGGTTTTTCTCTTCACTCAATTTCGTTTGGTCAAGAGATGGCGGTTACTCCTCTACAGTTGGTGGCTGCATATAGTGCCATTGCCAATGGAGGCACAATGATGCGTCCTTACATAATGAAAAAGATCTTAGATAAAAACAACAATATCATCAAAGAGAATGAGCCATTTCGGATTAGAACTACTTCAAACCCGGCAGCAATAGATACACTTCATACAATTTTAGAGGATGTAGTGAAAAGTGGAACCGCGGTGAATACCGACCTGCCTTACATATCAATAGCCGGTAAAACAGGAACTGCCGAGAAACAAGTTGATTCTGCCGGTTATACAAAGGGTAAATACATTGCCAACTTTGCCGCATATTTCCCGGTTGAAGATCCCCAATTAGTTGGTGTGGTCATATACGATGAGCCTGCTTATTTTTATCACTATGCATCAATGTCTGCTGTGGTAACGTTTAGAAAGATAACCGAACAGATATTATCCCTGCCTGACTGTGAAATACTTACTTCAACAAGATATGGAGCCAGATCATTTGTTCCGGTACCGGATTTGACCGGTAGGGATTTACATGAAGCTAAAGCCGAACTCCGGAGAACAGGAATCGATTATCAAGTCGTTGGCAAGACAACCGATAGTGACGTTGATTTCCGAGTAGTGAATCAATATCCCAAAAAGGGTGTTGAGTTAGACAAGACACACCAAATAACCATAGTTGTAGAAGAACACAACTTGTCAGCATCTCGACATAAAAAAGCTGTCAGAGAAGCAATAGAGCAAACACCAAGCATCGAAGTTGAACAGATTATGCCAGATCTAACCGGACTAACGGTCAGACAAGCTGTCAGACAAGCTAAAAGATACAACATCATGTTGAAAATAAAAGGTTCCGGCCAAATACAAAGCCAATCAATCCCTCCGGGTAAGCGAATCAGTTACGGGAAAAAATGCATCGTTACCGCTGGTTGAGTAAGTCATTATGAAGTATCAACGAAATACACCCACATCGAAATCTGATTATCTGAGATTGTCTGATATTGTAGATATCTTACAAGAGAGTAGCCTGTTGGTTGCATTATATGGTGTTGATGAGAGCTTTTTAGTTTCTTTACCGGTTACCGACACCCGAAAAATTACTAACTCCGGCAAGAAAGGTAGTAAGTCTAGCTTCATCTGCATAAGGGGATATGTTACTGATGGACATCTTCACGCTCAGGATGCGGTAGATAAAGGTGTGGATGTCATTATATCTGAGCAACGACTAAACTTTGAGGGAAAGATTACCAACATAGTTGTCTCGGATTCTCGGAAAACATTAGCCGTATTAGCTAGGTACTATTTCAATGACCCCTCCTCAAAGTTTGTTTTGATAGGAGTGACAGGCACCAACGGTAAGACCTCGATTGTTAAAATTATTGAACATTTGCTGCTGAAAAAAGGGAAAAAAGTAGCTACTATAGGCACCTTAGGATATAGTTTGATGGGTGAGGAATATCCGTTGGAAAGAACAACACCCGACATTGTCGAGCTGAACAGCTTGTTGAGTTTTTTTGTATCAGAAAACATCGAATATGTCGTAATGGAGGTGTCTTCTCATGCTCTCAGCTTACACCGTGTATATGGACTAAGCTTCGATTATGCACTATTCAGCAACCTTTCACGCGAGCACTTAGACTTTCATAATGATATGGAAGAATATTATCAAGCTAAATCAAGACTGTTTCATTATTTAGATGAGACTAAGGGGAGAGCTATCATCAACTATGATGACAAATATGGTAAGCTAATTGCTGCTGATTTCTCTGGGAGAAAAACTTTAATTAGGATGCAAGAAGATGTCAGCGAGGTTGAGTCATCTTCTACCTGCTCAATTTATCGTTTACGAAAACAATCACTACAAAAAAACATGATTGAACTGACCATTAGAGATAAGGATACAACCTGTCGAACAGCCTTTGAAACCACGTTACCCGGTTATCATAATGCATTTAATATATGTGCTTCTTTGACAATAGTGTTTCATGCATTAGATTTAAGAGCTAATGACATGAAAAAGAATCTCAATTTTTTATCAAGTAATTTGCCTTCATTCATAAAAGGAAGGCTGGAAAAAGTAGAAAATAACCGCTCAGTTAGTTGTTTTATTGACTACGCCCACACGCCCGAGGCCTTAGAACATGCATGCGGAACGTTAAAATCTTTAGGACAGAATAACCGTAAACAAAGCAGGTTAATATGTGTTTTTGGTGCCGGAGGCGATAGGGACAAAGGTAAACGCATAGAAATGACTAAAGCTGTGTTAAAACATGCCGATATCGCCATTATAACCAGCGATAATCCAAGAAGTGAGGATGTTAGAGCCATAATCTTTGATCAGATTAGAGGATTACATCCGCTGGATAGTTACCTTGTGTACTGTGATCGAAAAGCCGCTATAAACGTAGCAATCGACCTAGCAACAGAATATGATATAGTCTTGGTAGCAGGCAAAGGACATGAAAAGTTTCAAACTATCGGGAACCAAAAATATGAATTTGATGACTATCATGAAGCATTAACAGCTATAAATTCCAGAGAAGAAAAAAACAGCAGTAATTTCGATATTCATGCAAACGCATCACCCTCTACAAGCAAGCTGAATGTCCCTTTGGATCCCCTCCAGATTAAAATTCTATTAGAATGGTGTTCTGAGAATGATTTAGGGATAGATAGATGGTCTATGCTGGACAGATATTGTGATCACTATAACGTCAAATCAGATTCGATTAGAAGCAAGGTTCTCAAAGATAATTCCCCGCAAAAAAACATATTAACCGAGTCCATTTCTACCGACACTCGTACTATCCTAAACAATTCTTGCTTTATAGCTCTATACGGAGATAACTATGATGGTCATGATTATGTTGTTAAAGCTTTATTAAATACAACTAACTATGCAGTGATAACAAAAGGCTTTCAGTCTCCTGAAACTGACGATCATCGACTTATTTTTGTCGATGATACCAGGCTTGCTTTAGCTTTGATTGCAAAAAAATATCGGTCTCTCTTTATAGCTAAAACAATCGCTATCACGGGAAGCACCGGTAAAACATCAGTTAAGGAATACTGCTATGCAATCTACTCACAAAAAAAACGAGTCTTAAAAAATGTGGCGAATGAAAACAACATTATCGGTTTAGCGAAAACTATATTCGGCCTGAGCCGCATTTATCAATACCTGCTCGTAGAGTTAGGAACTAATAAGGTTGGTGAAATGCAAGTGTTAGCTGACGTATCACAACCCAACTCAGCAATAATTACCAACATTGGTCCTTACCATTTAGAAGCTTTCAAAGACCTGCAAGGGGTATATGAAGAAAAGGTAAGCCTTCTGAATAGAAGATTAGCAGCTAGGATTATTCCGGAAGACGAATTTTTTACGGAACAATTCACTTTACCTGCTGCCAAAATCTATAAGTTTACTGCAAATACAACTAAGGGTGCTGACGTATTCGGCAAGGACTCAGTCCGTTTCTCATTAATAAACCGGAAAAACCAAAAAATAGACTATGTTATTAAAACCTCTGACAAAAAACTTTTTGGACAGATAATAAACAGATCCTTAAGCAGCTTTAGACTACCAACCGACATAAGTTTTCTGACTGATAATGCCGCTTTTGCTATCAGCTCTGCACTTATATCAGGATTCAGCGCTAATGATATAGCTATGGGTTTAGATAAGCCAATCAGATTGAAGCAACGCATGGAAATAGTGTCTCAGGGCAATAAATATCTGTTAATAGATTGCTACAATGCCAATCCAACGTCTATGAAGGGCGCAATAGATCACTGGATTGACACGGCGCCCCAACTAAAGCATGTTGCAATTTTAGGCGACATGCTGGAGCTTGGCGATAAAGCAGAAGAATTACACCTCGAAATAGGTAAGTATCTTTGTGAAATTTTATCAGCAACTCAAGTAATTATAACTGTAGGTGATCATGCCAAATCGTTTGGTGGTGAACATCATTTCAATAGCGTTGATGAGGTGTCCCGTTGGCTGGACAAGCAGGAATTATTTGACACATCAGAGGGTGTTTTTCTTGTGAAAGGCTCGAGGGGTATTCACTTAGAGAGACTTATCGACAAATTTCGCCAATCGCACAAAAAACCAATCAGACGTAAATAACCATAAATAATGGAGGCAAAATGCTTTATCACATTTTTTCGCCCTTAGCTGAGCAAATGATTTACTTTAACGTCTTCCGGTATGTCACTTTCAGGGCTCTAGCTGCATTTCTTACAGCATTACTTTTTTCGCTGCTGTTAGGACCGGTCATTATCAGGATGTTAAAGAAAAACCAAATAGTAGAGATGATTAATAACAATGTTCCCGAGAATCACAAAGCTAAAGCGGGGACACCAACAATGGGCGGCTTAATTATCCTATGTGGTTTTCTTCTTTCTTCATTATTGTGGAATGATCTGACTAATAATTACATATTGATTGTGGTATTAGTGTCCTTCTGGTTGGGTGGTCTTGGCTTTCTTGATGATTATCTGAAAAATATGCTTAAATCCGAGAAAGGTCTTATAGCCAGATATAAACTTATAGGTCAACTATTCATTTCCTTGATAGTGATCTTTTCGATCTATTTCGGCACCTCTGACAAGTCTTCTTTTATGTCTATCAACGTGCCGTTTTTCAAGGATTTTGTCTTGAATCTAGGGTGGTTTTACATACCGTTTGTATTAATAATGATCATCGGTACCAGTAATGCAGTAAATATCACTGACGGTCTGGATGGTCTAGCCGGTGGCACATTAGTATTCACTTGCTTTGCTTTAGGCGTCATGGCATACATCAAAGGAAACATTAATCATGCCGATTATCTACAGTTGAATTTCATAAGAGAGGCAGGAGAATTAACTATTTTCACTGCCGCAATAATTGGAACTTTGTTAGGTTTTCTCTGGTTTAATACGAAACCGGCAGAAATATTTATGGGCGATATTGGTTCTTTGACTTTAGGTGGTGTTTTGGCCACCATAGCTTTGCTACTGAAAGAAGAGATCTTTTTTGCTATTGTAAGTGGAGTTTTTGTTATTGAAATTCTATCGACTATGATCCAAACCTACTTCTTTAAATACACCCGAATCAAAACCGGCACCGGTAAAAGGGTCTTTCTGTGCGCACCTTTGCATCACCATTTTGAGAAGAAAGGGATCCCCGAAGAAAAAATTGTAGTTCGCTTTTGGATTGTAGCAGCACTCTTTGCTGCGATAGGTCTGGCAACAATCAAGTTAAGGTGATAGAGGTTTTAGGATGTTGAGTGGAATGAAGTTCGGCATATTAGGCATGGCCAGAAGCGGTATAGCTGCCGCATTGAAGATTAAGAACCTCGGTGGCGATTTTTTCATCAGTGAGCATAACAACTCTGAGACAATAAAAAGCAGCTTAGACGATGGCATTTGGAATAAATTGCAGCCCAATTGTGAGTTCGGTGGCCATACTAAGAAGGTACTAGATTGTGATACGTTGATTGTAAGTCCGGGTATTCCTCTACACATTCCTATTGTCTGTGAAGCAAAAAATAGAGGTATTGAAATTATTAGCGAGATTGAATTAGGTTTCAGGGTTAAAGCTGCCGACAGCAAAATAATTGCCGTCACCGGTTCCAATGGTAAAAGCACGACTGTAAGCATGATTCACCATGCGTTAGTGAAGTCGGGATTTAAATCTGTGTTAGCCGGTAATATCGGTAGTTCCTTTACAGCCTACCCTATCGAAAAAAAAGGGATCGACTATATAATATTGGAACTCAGCAGTTTCCAATTGGAGCTGGTTGATAGATTCCATGCAGAAAGGGCTGTCTTACTGAATATAACACCTGATCACTTAGATAGATATAATTCCTTCGAAGACTATGCTCAAGCAAAAATGAACATCTTCAACAGGCAGACTAACAAAGATTATGCTATACTCAACTCAGATGATAATAACATAGTTCGACTCAGCAAGAAATTATTATCTAAAAAACTCTATTTCGGCGCTGAAAGCCAAGAAAACCATGTTTGTTATAATGGAGAGGTAATAGTTTTAGCAAATTCATATTCAACGGCAACAATAAATAAGACTTTCGGAAATTTCGCCTTACTGGGTCTTCATAATATCTATAATACAATGGCGTCTTTATCAGCCTTAAAAGATATCATCCCGGAAAATGAAATCATGGATAGTTTGAAAAGTTTCCAAGCTCTACCGCACCGTTTGGAAAAAATTACCGCAATAAACGGGGTAACCTTTATAAACGACTCCAAAGCAACCAATACCGAATCAGTAAAATATGCTCTTTCAGCTTTTAATCAACCGATACATATCATTTTAGGAGGATTCGAAAAAGGCGAAGACTATTCGGTATTAGTCCCTTTTTTAAAACTTTATGCAGTTGGAATATACCTAATTGGAGCAGCTGCTAAGACCATTGCTGATGCTTGCAAGCCTCTATTGATCAATAACAATTCCATTAGCATGAACTTCTGTGAAAATATGTCCGATGCGGTTAACAAAGCTTTTAATAACTCCCGTTCGGGAGATATCGTATTATTATCTCCCGGATGCGCAAGCTTTGACATGTATGTGAATTATGAGCATCGAGGTAATGAGTTTAAGAAGTCTGTCAAATCACTACATAAACAAGTGTTGCAGGCTAAAAGGTAAAATGACACGAGGCTGATCATGACTAAGATAAAGACGAAAATCGTTCAATTCGAACATTGGATCCTAATAGCATATCTCGGATTATGCTTTATCGGTCTGTATATGAACCTAAATATAAGCTCAGTTACTGAAAGGGCCATGATGACCTTTATCAAGCAGACTGTTTGGTTTGCAATTTCCTTCGGTGTGATGATGTATTGTTTCAAATTCATCAATCTCGATAAAGCCAAACGATTTATTCCGCCAATCACGCTATTGAACCTGATTCTGCTTTTCTTGGTTCTTTATCTTGGTATTGAGATTAAGGGATCTATGCGTAGTTATAGGTTTATGGGCATGAATTTTCAACCAAGCTTGACAATGAGGGTTGTGCTAATCCTTTATTTTGCTTGGTTTTTAGATAAGAAAAGAAATCTGCTCCCCGATTCCCATCTCAAAACCTTTCTAAGGCATTATAAACCACTAATTATCATAGCATTGATAACTTTTTCCATAATTCTCAAACAGCGTCATTTCTCTGTAATAGTGATATCCTCTGTGACTCTATTCTCTATGCTCTGGATTGCCAGGATTCGTTTAGATGCTCTTTTAGCAATATTTGGTATTTCATTGTTGCTAGGTTATGCCGTTTTATCTTTTGGAGCATCGTACCGTGGTTCCAGAATGGAAATATACACTAAGTATTCGCTATTCCATCGCGTTCTTGGTAATGATGTTAGCCTAATAGAATCTGATGATTATCAGGTGCGGGAAAGCCTTATCAGCTTATCCCAAGGAGGCTGGTTTGGAACTACATCAGATTTCGGACAGGCAAAACACAGCTATCTCCCCGAATCTACCACCGATTATATTTTTAGTGTTATAGGTGAAGAGTACGGTTTTTTTGGGTCTATGATTGTTTTAGGCTTATACCTAATTATCTTTTTCAGAGGTTTGTTAGCATCATGGGAGTTAAAGGACTTTTTCTTGAAGATTGCCGGTATTGGTCTTACCTTAAACATATTCTTTAATGCGATGGTAAACATAGGAGTTGCAATATCTGCTCTACCTTCTACCGGAGTGACCTTACCATTCGTCAGTTATGGCGGTACTTCTATGATAGCAAATTCAATATGTATCGGATTACTGCTGAGTATCACGGCGGTCAGAAAGCCACGACAGGAGTTATAATGGGAAACGGTAGATTTATTGTCACAGCCGGCGGTACCGGTGGTCATATTTTTCCTGCTATAGCTATAGCCAGAGGATTGATAGAAGCAGGCTCAACCGTTCTATATGTCGGTAATCGTGATAGTATTGAAGAAAAAATTGTATCGGCGATAGTTACCGATAAACAACATGGAAATAAATTAACTTTTACTGCTATTAATGTGCAAAAACTTTATCGATCCATCACTTGGAAACACCTCATTTTCCCTTTTAAGTTGTTGGGAAGCATCAAAAAAAGCATATCGATTATCAGAGATTTCCAACCTGATGCATGTATTGGTACCGGCGGGTATGTATCAGCACCTGTAATTATAGCTGCAGTACTAATGGGTCGCCCTTACTTTCTTCAGGAACAGAATAGTGTTCCCGGCTTAACGACAAAACTGCTCAGCCTCAAAGCACAAAGAATTTACTGCGGATATGAGGAAGCCAAGCATCATCTTTCTATAAGAAAAACACTTATCAGTGGGAACCCGGTAATTGTAGAACATGCTATTGAAAGCAGAAAAGAAACGCCAACCAAGTCTATCGGTTTATTGGTTCTCGGTGGTAGTCAAGGCGCTCAAACAATTAACAAAGCAATAAACGACTTTTTACCGCACCTATACTCAAGGTTTAACAAGTTAACAGTTAACCTTGTTTGGCAATGTGGAGAAAGAAATTATGCTCAGATAAGAAAGTTGATACCTGAAACCTTATCTACAGCAGCAAAACTGTCAAAAAACAAGATACAATTATTGACATATGACAATGATAATAAGCCAAACATTGAGCCACATCATAACTGTAACACTTTAACATTACTCCCATTCACTAACAACATGTCAGGCTTATATCATTATGCCGATATAGCTATTTCCCGTGCTGGAGCAATTTCTCTAGCCGAATTGGATATCAATAAGATTCCTGCTATTATTATACCTATTACAAAGTCAGCCGGTAACCATCAATATCTTAATGCAAAATCTCAATTGAATAGCGGTAAAGGTATACTTATCAAAGAAGCTGACCTCAACAGCCGTTCGCTACTTAACGCTGTGATAAAGATCAGTGAAAATTATGAAGATTATTCACGTGCTTTGAGTACCTCCTGCCATTCTGAAGCGACAGACAGGATAACGACAGATTTAATGCAGTATTTAAGAAATAATGTTCGGCAAACACTAAGCAACCCTTAAAAGGATTATTCAATGAAGTTTTTTGGTAAAACTAAGAAAATACACTTTGTTGGCATTGGCGGTGCTGGCATGAGTGGTATAGCAGAATACCTGCATCTGCAAGGTTTTGAGATAACCGGTTCAGACATTAGTTCAACCCCAACAACTCAACATTTGCAAGATATAGGTATTACAGTATATAATAACCACTATCAGAGTAATATCACCAGTCAGGACGTCGTAGTTAAATCATCTGCTGTTACTGATGATAACATCGAAATAAAATCAGCTCTTGATCAAGGGATACCGGTAATCAGAAGAGCTGATATATTAGCCGAACTGATGAGAATGAGCTATGGGATAGCTATTGCTGGAACCCACGGCAAAACCACGACCACTTCGATGGTTGGAATAGTTATGATGGCAGCTAATTTGGACCCAACTATTATTGTCGGTGGTAAGGTTATGAACTTAGGAACCAATAATGTTTTAGGTGGTGGTGAGCAAATTATTGTAGAAGCTGATGAATTTGACAGGTCTTTTCTTACCCTGTCGCCTATCATAGCCGGTATAACCAATATTGAAGCTGATCATCTTGATTGTTACAAAAATCTCGATGCCATCAAAGAAGCTTTTATTGAATATGCCAATAAAGTGCCTTTTTTCGGCTCCATAATCGCTTGTCTTGATGACAAAGGTATTCGTTCAATAATACCGCATTTAAACAAACGGGTAATTACCTACGGTTTGAGTGAAGGATGTGATTTTCGGGCTCAACACCTGAGAAGCATCTCCGATAATGATAAACCCGGTATCGCTTTCATAGCTGATCATCATGGAAAAGAACTGGGTGAAGTAAGACTTAAGCTATATGGTGAACATAATGTTCTCAACTCATTAATGGCCATAGCGATCGCTCATGAATTTGATGTGCCCTTCGCTACAGTATCAGAAGCTCTGGGCAATTTTGCAGGAGTGTTTAGAAGATGCGAATATAAAGGGATCGTAAATAATGTTCTTTTCTATGATGACTACGCTCATCATCCCACCGAAATAATGGCAACACTAAAAGGACTTAAAGAGGTTACCGATAGAAGAATAATTGCGCTATTCCAACCTCACCTATACACTAGAACACAAGAGTTTGCCCAAGAATTCGGAGCCTCTTTTGACAATGCCGACAAGCTCATAGTTGCACCAATATTCCCGGCAAGAGAAAAACCTATCACCGGCGTCTCCGGTAAGATCATAGCTGATGCTGCTACCAAGCACGGGCATCAAAACGTTCAATATATTGAGGAAAATACCTTGGTCATATCACAAACGCTTTCCACGCTTGGCGAAAACGATTTGTTAATAACTATCGGAGCAGGAGATGTCTACAAGTATGGGGAGAAAATAATGGAAACCACAGCAGTAACTCAGGAAAAAGCAACTAAATAACCAGACAGATAACCAATAATAAGGTGATGAAATGACATACGGTAAAACAAAGAAGCAGCTTCAATCCAAACAAAGGAAAAGAAGGGGTAACAGCCGCTATATAGCTACATATCTCTCAATTGCCATCCTGATACCTATCATGATATCTATAGCCTATATTATCGCTTCCCGTGTTGAATATTTCACCATTACCCGAATAGAGATAGTTGGTAATCAAAACCTGAATAGCTCTTTCCTAGAAGAGATGTCATCAGGATTTATTGGTATGAACCTTTTTTCGGTATCGGAGAAGAATATTTCTTTGAAATATGAGAACATTGTCAGAGTCAAGAACACTAAAATCAAACGAATTCTCCCTGACAAATTGAGGATTATTGTTAATGAACGGACAGGACATTTCTATATTAAGACGGTCGAAGGTTATCTGATCCCGATCGATAAGGGTATGGTCGTGTTGGATAATAATGGTTTCTATCTGTCGGAAGATCTTCCAATTATCGATACCGACTTATCAGTTAACGCCTTGACCACTGGAACTGTCTTAGAAAACGACTTCATTGTCGAAGTATATCAAATTCATAGCATTATCGAAGAAAGTCTGATTGACTCAAAATTCATATCTGAATATTATCGCCTTAATAGTGATCTATACATTATTGAAGCCAGAACCGGTTCACGGATTTGTATCGGATCGAAAAACTATGAAGAACGATTAACCAAGCTTGAGTTTGTTTGGAGAAATATTGGGATCGAAACCCATCAAGAGATCGATTTAAGATTTGATAACCAAGTGGTGTTAAGAGGTAACCAATAAGGATAACATTATGGAAAAAACCAAAAAAAACTCTACAAGAAAGCAGCCCGTCGTTACATCCGTTGATTTAGGTTCCCACAAAACTACCGTCATATTAGCCACACTGAACTCTGATGGCTGTTTTGAAATAAAGGGATTTGCTGAACACAAATCAATGGGTATAGAAAGCGGTATTGTTAAAGATATATTAACCGCTTCGGAAGTTATTAAAAAAACAATTAATGCTGCTGAGTCGGAGGCCGGACTTAAAGCTGAAAACATATACCTAAGTATCAGCGGCAAATTTATCAAAAGCACTAATGCAAATAGCAGGTTGTCAATAACAGATCAAGCCGAAGATGAATCTGGAGTGATAACAGAAGAACATGTTGAAAAAGTAATCAAAACAGCTGTTGAAATTGTACTGACTCAAGAAGGAGATAAAACCAGAAAACTTATCCATTCCATACCTCAGTCATTCAAGGTTGATGATCAACCTAACACACACAATCCTGTCGAAATGAGTGGCGATATCCTGACAGCTCATATTCATACTGTATTAGCTGACCTGAATTGCCTGAAAAATATACGACGCTGTTTCGAGTTAGCCGATTATAAAATCAATCAGATCGTGTTTTCACCTTTAGCTGCTGCTGAAGCAGTCCTTACAGAAGATGAAAAGAATTTAGGGTGCGTTCTTATCGATATAGGTGCGGGTACCACAGATATAGTATTCTATTTCGAAAAAATAATTATCCTAAGTGCAGTAAAATCAACCGGTGGAAATGCGGTAACTCATGATATTTCGAGGATTTTACAGACATCGAACAGTTCTGCTGAAGCCTTAAAAATTGATTATGGAAGCGCTTTTGCACCGGAAGAGGGATCACAGGAAGCATGTGAAGAAATCGAAGTCGATGGAATAGGTGGGCGTGATCCAAAATTGAAAAGTAAGCTTCTTCTGAGCGAAATTATTCATTCGAGAACGGTAGAATTAATGGAATCTGTATATAAATCTATCAGTTCAGGCAATTATCATAAGTATATCGACGCCGGAATTGTATTGACCGGTGGCACATCAAATCTAAGAAATATCAACCAATTAACCGAAGAGGTATTCAATATGCAAGTTAGGCAAGGAATACCTTTAACTAACAATATCAAAGGAAAGCATCTTGAAAAAATCACTAAACCTCAGTATGCTACAGCTATCGGACTCTTATATTATGCGAAAAAATATCTAAAGATTCCTGACACTGTAGCAGAACATGAATCTGAGGCCGTAAACAAAGTAAGAAACATGTTCATAAAAATAAAAGAAAACCTTGCGGATTTCTTCTAAACCTACATAAATGTTATAGGAGGTTATTATGGCAGTAGAATTTGATCAATCACCAGTTGACTTTTCAACAACTATTAAAGTTATAGGTGTCGGTGGCGCTGGCGGAAATGCTATTAATACAATGGTAGAAAGTGGCATTGAAGGTGTCGAATTTATCGTAGCTAATACCGATATTATGGACTTAAGAAAATCAAAAGCGCAAATTAAGGTACAAATCGGAGAAAAACTCACTAAGGGACATGGCGGGGGTGCTGACCCGAAAATTGGTCGAGAGGCTGCTTTAGAATCGAGAGACGAACTCGTTGCCGCTCTCAAAGGTGCTGATATGCTCTTTATCTCGGCAGGTCTGGGCGGTGGAACTGGCACAGGTGCAGCTCCCGTTGTTGCTGAAATTGCTCGAGAACTCGACATTCTAACTCTGGCGATAATTACCAAGCCATTAAAAAATGAAAACGCACAAAGAATGAAAAATTTCGATCATGGCCTGGCTAACCTACGCCAGTATGTCGACAGTTTTATCGTGATTCCCAATGACAAAATGACTGAACTAGATGAGAATTGCTCAATTTTTGATGTCTTTAAAAAAGCTGATGAAGTTATATATGATGCAACTAGGGCAATGTCTGATATCATTGTTAAAAGAGGTTATATCAATGTTGACTTTGCAGATGTCAAAACCGTCATTGCAAATAACGGATATGCATTAGTCGGTACATCTATATATGAAGGTGAAGATAGAGCTATCAAGGCTGCTAATGGCGCTATCTCTAACCCACTCCTAAACGATATAAAACTCACCGGATGCAAGGCAATACTGGTAAACATTACAGCCGGCATGGACGCTCTTTTCAAAGAATTCGACACCATTACATCTATCTTCAATTCAGAAACAGGTTCGAATACCGAAACCATTACAGGTCTTGTGTTCGATGAGCAAATGAAAGGAAAAATATGCGTCACTGTCTTTGCGTCAGGGATCAGAGATGAAACGGCCAAAGAAATGGGAATTCCGGAATTTGTACATATAAAGAACCCTGAACCAAAGACAGGTAGAGCCGGTGAACTTCTAAATTCAAATACTGCCCACAAAAAAGCAGCTGATGCTTCGGGTAGGTCTCATTTAGCACAGAAAGACAAAGAAGACATAAAAGTCCCTTCCTTTATGAGACGTTTCAAAGATTAAAAACAAAAACTCCTGTGCCATCACACTACCCGACAGATAATTAGGTGGCACAGTTTCTTTTCATAAGTCAATTATTAGTGCTTTGTCCCTTAGTAGCAACAATTTAATTAGAGGATAATACATTGATAGATAGCAGTTGTGATATGGGATATGAGCTGTTTGAAGTTACAAATATATTGTATTTATGATGTGAGCAATGACTATTAATGAATATATTTTTTGTGTAATGTTGGTTTAATAAATATATTTGATTAATACTTCTTGCCCCAGATATCAGTGATTTTCGGTAATTGTTGTAAGATTAATTCAAATTCGGAGACGTCAATGGTTTGTCGATAGTCACAATTTTTTTTATTAGGGTTAATTTCACACTCAATCATCAAACCGTCTGCTCCGGCAGCAGCCAAAGCCCAGGCCATCGGACGAACCATCTCTTTTTTACCTGTAGCATGTGAGGGATCACCAATAACTTGATAGTTTGATAATCTTTTAACAGCATCTATTGCTGAGACATCTAATGTGTTTCGAGTGTATGTCTCGAAGGTTCTGATTCCTCTTTCACATAGTATAATATTCTTATTTCCTGAGTTGGTTATATACTTAGCTGCTTCTATCCATTCCTCAATAGTGGATGCCATCCCTCTTTTCAAGATAACCGGCTTCTCCACTTCACCTAACTTTTTAAGTAAAGGATAGTTTTGCATGTTACGTGTGCCCACGAGTATGACGTCTATCAATGAGCAGATAGTGTTAATGTGTTCAACAGATGTCACCTCGGAAACGGTTTTCATATCATGTTTTTTTGCTACCTCATAAAGATAGTGCCAACCTTTCTCACCAATACCCTGCCATGATGATGGTGAGGTGCGCATTTTATACGCACCACCGCGTAGAAATTTTACTCCTAGCTTTTTTAAAGCATGGGCAGTTTTATCTATTTGGTTCCATGAATAAACTGAACAGGGCCCGGCGATAATTGTGAAAGACGTCTTATCAAACAGTTCCATGATATTAAGATTACCCTTAGTAATTCAAATAATATGACAAAATAGTTACCTGCTCTCAGTGTATGTACACCCATTCAGGGCTATTGCTTTTTCAGCAATTTTAGCTCGTATCCTTTCAGCTTCGCCGAAGATGATGCCTAGATCGCTGACAAGAAACTCAGTAAAACCAAAATACTTTATGAGACTGCCAACAATATTAAGACCTGTAAGTATAATCTCTGCTCTTTCCGGTTCGAAGGGCATATATTCTTTGATTTGCTCATAGCTCATGCGTATGAAGGCTTCCGAATAAAAATCAATATCGCAAATAGTCAACATTGACCGGTGTACGGCTTGTGAGTCATAATGGGTTAATCCTTTTTTTACTGCAGAAATATTGGTAACCGTACCTCCAATCCCGACAAGCATCGGTAATCCCTGAGGAATAAAGTTTATCTGAGAAAGATTCTCTTCGATAATTTCTTCTTGATTACGAGATGTCTTCAAGCACTCATTGATGAGGCTCCTAATACCCAATTTGATGCTATGCTTATAGACCTCTTGATCATCATGATAAGCTATGAACTCGGTACTGCCTCCACCTATATCGAAAAAAAGAACATCAGAATACTCAGCGAACTCCATTCTATTAGCTAAACCGAGTAATGAAGCTTCCTGGTCATCCGAAATTATCCGATAATCGATTGTGTATTCTTCATATAGCCAGGCTTTCAGTAAGTAAATATTTGTAGCTTCCCGGGAGCAACTGGTTCCTAAGATACATATATGATCGGAGAATGTACTTGAAAACTCAATATAGTCTTTAAGGATCTTCTTTGTTCTATTGACACCATCTATCGTCAATTCTCCGTCTTTCATTCCTTTGCTGAGAGCAGATGTCCTGATAGTTTTATGTATAGGCTCAACCTTATTGGGCGTAATCTTACACCACAGTAGTTGAACATTATTTGATCCGACATCTATTATAGTGTATATTTCACTACTATCATGTTTCGAGAGCATGAGATTACCCAGCACGGTTTTAGCAACGTTAAAATTGCTATCACCATAATCTTCACGCAAAGGTGGATAATAGTAGGAGTCGTTGTACTGAGGAGAATCGCTTACCTTGTCAGGTGATTCATTCTTGTCGGAAAGCTTGTTTCCTTTTTCATCGAGATTGATAATGACTTTTTCCCAATCAGTGTGGTTAATATCTGTTGAATCGATATAGTAGGCTAGAGGATATGTTTTAATTGTCTGTAGTAATAATTTATCCTCCGGGTTCCCATTTCTTCCGGTATATATAATCTTCTTTTTGTTCTTCAAAGCTTCAGCAAAAGTGCTGTATCCGGTTTTAGTGACGATGATATCGGCAGCTGCCATTATCTTATGATAAGGATAGTCTTCAGGTATCAGTTTACATCTGGGATAGTTCTTATACTTATACTTACCAAAATCTTTCGCAAAGATATATTTACCGGTTTTGTATAGCTCGGGCAGATTGATTGTATGCTCTCCATACCCTCCAAAACTGATAAGGATGATTTCATAGTCTTTGCGTAAGCGAAAGTCTTTCTTGATAGTCTTTTTAAACTGTTGCCTCTCTTGTTTATTGTAATATGCAGCCAGCAAATCACCGTTAATGACCTTATTGAAACCTGACATACTCTGGTCATTAGAAAATGGTAATCTCACTGCAAAATCGGCCTTCTGATAGTAATATTTTATCTGCTCATTGATGAAGTGAAGGTCAATATCGTTATCAAAAGCAGTCAGCTGAATTCCGGGCATTAGCTGTTCTGCGACCTTATCCTCGGCTATGAAGACTTTTTCATAAATAAAAGCCCAGTCAAAATTTGATACTCCGCAAGCAGGGATACCCAATATACTCGCCACTTCAAAAGGGAAAAAAGGTATGTCGCATACAATACAATCAATCTTATTCTTTCGACAGTATTTTATTTCGTTATATATAATTTCTTCTCGGTCTTCCCATAGATCAATAAGCTGCTCTTTGGTTTGTTTTATATCTGTGTCTATCCAACCATTTTGCACCATTCCAAAGTCAATAGGTTGCCCGCGATAAAATGCGTTACTACTGTTAATTTGTTGGAATATCTCTAACGGCCTGTCGGTGATAATAAAACACCCAATTCCTAGTTTAATAAGCTGTTCTACTAATGCAGCGGTTCTCGTAGCATGGCCGAAACCGTGATTAGAAATATAAAAAGCTATGTTCATTATCTAACTCTATCTATCTACATACACTAGGTTAACGTTTTTTGCTTGATATCCTTTCTCATCGTCGTGAAGATCAAACTCAAAAATGTAATCACGATTTGGTAGTTGATTAATATCTACTATATCCATTAGATGAGATTTATGGACAAATGCTGTTTTATATGGGGATTCTTTTTTTCGTGAGTCTGTTATCCATAATCCACCTTCAAATGATTCCACATAGCGGAAAAAACCATACCCTTTCTCATGGTGATAAGAATAACAGATCCCACGGACTCTGCTTCCTTTTTTACCCCACAGTATTTCGTGGTTTTCATACTCATCATCAATCGGTAATAATTCAGGTATCAAATACCCTGAGATATAGCTATCAGCTTCTCTTTTTAACGCTCCGGCAATGTTTTTGAAACTAATAACATCTACCCTGCAACCCTTATTCTGCAAGGCTCTTACAACTTGGATAAAGTCACCATCACCGGTTAGAATCAAGACATAATCAAGCTTCTCGGACTGTAGCAAAGCATCTACGGCCATATCCAAATCAGAGTTAGCTTTGGCAAACCGGTGGTTTTCGTCATCGACAAACCACTTTACCTTTTTCACGATAACCTTGTATCCAAAATCTCTTAGTACTGAGTGAAAGCTATTGCTTTTTTTTCTGTATTCAGGGCTTTCTTTGGCTTTTTCTTCATCGTATGGAAGGTAAGCATTTAGGCGCATACAAATACCGTTATTACGACCGGCAAATTCTCTCAGTATATCATACTGCATTCCATATCCACCATTCATGGCTATATTCGATACGTCCACATACACTCCCACCTTTCTCGTTTTATAATACTCCATCTTATCTCCTTATTATTTAATTTATTTAATCATGACATGGTATAGGTAAAGCTCAATTAGAAGTAAACTTCATGATCATCTTTATTTAATTAGTTAATTTATTTTTATCATACAACTTGATCATTAATTAATGTTTCCCTCTGAAAAGCTATCTACGCCTTACGGAACTCCAAAGCAGTAAAAATCAGATCGAACTCAATCTTTTCAAACTGCACTTTAACTCTGTCCATCAAACGGATAACCTTACCACTTCTTTTTCCTATTAGTTCCATGTACTCAGGGTAATAGCGATAATAATCGTCTGTTAGTGAGTCAAGTGAAATCAGACCTGTCACCGGTACTTCATCCAACTCAACTTTGATATTGTTTTTGTTCACACTGACAACTATCGATTCATAAACCTCACCAACTTTATCCTGCATAAACATACGCTTGTAGAGGTTTTCTGACTCTCTTTCCGCACTATCTGCTAAAACCTCCTGGCTAGAGGCTCTTTTTGCAATATACGCAAGCGATATTTCATTATCATTATTGGTTTTTTGGGAACTGAATAAATCATCTGCTGTACCGGCTCCCTTTTCCATAACCCTTTTTAGTTGATGATGTACTGTGAGATCACATATTCTCCGAATAGGGGAAGTGAAGTGGGTATAGTTTTTGGTGGCTAATCCAAAATGCCCCAATGGCATGGTGTTATATTGGGCTTTTTTCATGGTTCTGAGGATTATGAAATCGAAAACTCGTCGATAATTTTTATTGGGCATATTATTTAACAAGTTCTGAATAGTCTTTTGCATTGTAGCTTCTTTTCGCGAGTTTATTTTGTAATACTTAATAAGCTTGAACATCTTTTCAAAATCATCTTGCTCCGGTTCTTCATGTATCCGATATAGAGATCTTGAAGTTTTTTTGTTCAGAATATTAGCTATGTATTCATTGGCGATAAGCATACAATTCTCTATCATTTTATGTGATTCGGTTTCCACGCTTCGATGAAGGTTTTTGATCTTTCCCGATTCGTGAAACTCAACTTCCGTTTCCGGTATGTGAAAAGGAATATACCCTTTTTTATATCGGTTTTTTGACATAACTGCCGAGAGCTTTCTCAAATTTGACAACAGGCCATGAACTTCTTCAGGTACAGTATTTTTATTCCCTTCGAAAAAGGCATCTACTTCATCGTAATTTAGCCGGAAAGATGAAGATACTAAAGATTTATAGACTGATTGTTCAGTTATCGAAAATGTGTTGTCAAAATCCGTCACTACAGTTACGGTTAATTTGTCCTCATCAGGTCTTAAGCTGCATACTTTGTTAGAAACTCGAAATGGCAGCATAGGAACCACGTGACGGGGAAAATAAAAACTGTTACCCCTTGTAACTGCTTCTTGAAATAAGGCACTGTCTAATCTGACGTAATGACTAACATCCGCAATATGAACATACAACCTGTAGCCTAGGGGCTTAAGCGAACCGGAATCATCATCTAACTCCATTTCCGAACCATCGTTCAACACCCGGGTAAGAGAAATTGCATCATCGTAATCTTTGGCTGTCGCAGGGTCTATAGTTATGGTCAGTAAGTTTCTTAAATCTTGTCTTCGATTTAATTCATCCTTGCCGATCTCGTCGCTAATTAGCTTTACTTCTTTTATAGCTTGATCAGGAAAATCTATCGGCAAATCAAACTGCTTGAATATTGCCAACTCTTCAACATCCTTTTCACCTGCTCGACCAAGAACTTCTTCGACCACTGCCGAGGGTTTTCTTCCCATACTGAAATCACCCCAATTTACAACTCTTACTACAACCTTGTCACTCGCTTTTGCTAAGGCTAAATCTCTTATTGAGAAATTAACGTGTAACTTCCTCAAATCGGGAATAAAAATACTTTTTCCCCTGTATGCCATTATATTCCCTGTGAAGCGAGTTGTAGCCCTCTCCAATACTTTGACTATTGAACCGTAAAGCAGACCTCTTTTTTTATGCCTCAACTCTACTAAGACCCTATCGTTATGAACAGCATTAGAGATATCTTCGCTATCAATTAGCACATCACCATCATCATGATTCACGAACGCATAAGAATAGCCCTTAATCAAAGAGGTGGCATCAAATAAACCAACAACAGTTCTAGGCTTAGCAGTCTGGCTTTTATCACTTTTTATGGTAAACCTTTTCCCTCGTTTCACTATCTGCCCGCTTCTAGTAAGCTTGTTAAGGATATTTTTGATGTATTTATGCTCGTGCTTATTTATAGGTGACAGTTGAGACAAATCACTAATATTGTAGTATCTACCTCTGTTATTGTCTAAAAAATTAAAAATGGCATCTTCCATCTCTTTCATGCGTTGCTTGTTCGGCATAGCTTCTCCTTCTTAGAACTAATATCAAGATTTATCGGCATTCTTGCCAATCTTATCTTCCAGTATTTGGATTAACTGATCTTTCTCTTTTTGATCTTTTGAGAAACGAAGTGATTGCCCTCGATAGCTATCTAACCACCTAGGCATAGTAAATGTACTCAACATAACTCCTTTCTTATCGGCATAAAAGCAGCCGAAATCAGAATAATTCTTCTCGACCTTGATGAATAAATAGCGAATCTCTATCCTTTTATCATAGAGCTTATATTTGGTTTTGATAAAGTAGGGAAGCAAAGGGAAAACCAAGAAAATGAACCCCAACACATAAAAAAAAGCTGCATCCCAGAATACTATCGTTATATACCATAAGATAGCTAAAGCAGCCACCAGATAGATTATAAGCCAATAAGTACGTGTTGGATTATCCTGCATAGGGAATGATTCCCACGCTAAGAGAGGTTTCTCTTGATTTTTATTCGACATTCTGTACCAACTCGCGACATTTCTCGACTTCTTCTTTTATTTGCAATATATAGGGGAACACTGCTACACTGTTAAACTTGGATCCTGTTGTTTGAATCTCTCTATGTATCTCCTGAAAGATGAAGTTAAGCTTACGTCCCGGATCTTTAACATGAGAAACGATGGTCTCTTTAACCTTACTGATATGGTCTTTAATTCTGGTAAGCTCTTCTGTGACATCAGCTTTATCAACATAAAATGAAACCTCTGTCAATATTCGTTTCTCGACATAGTCATCAGATTTCTGTTCAAGAATGTCTTTAACGGCTATCAGTAATTTCTTTTTAATTTTTTCTCGGTATGCAGGTATTTCTGCTTCTATTAAATGCAGTGCTTCTCCTATACGATCTATTGATTCACTAATCCAGATCTCCATCTGCCGTCCTTCTTTCATCGTCATATCGTTATAGGTAGTAAGACATTGCTTGAGTGTTGCCTCTAAGGTCTGCATAAAATCATCATCGTTAATCTTATTTATTCTTCTTTTCAAAACACCATCAAACTTTAAGAAATCTTGCACACTGATCTTTTCCGCTGTGTTTAGTACTTCCTCAGCTTCTCGGTGTAAGCTGTAAAGATGCTTCAAGTATTCTTCGTCTAATTCCAGATTCTGTTCCTGCTTGTCGGTTACAAATATTTTGGCTGAAACTCTGCCTCTCTTTATGTATTGAGATATTATATCACTGATGGATTTTTCTAAATGACTTATAGAATTATCAGCCTGGATGTTCACATCGAAATAACGACCATTCACACTCTTTACTTCTACTTCTACTTCATAACGATCATTTTTAGAAAAAAAATGGCCGTATCCGGTCATGCTTCTCATAACGCTATCTCCTTTGGTTTACTATGTTTAAAATTTCTCCCGCAGATTTCTCAGATTCCCCAGATTAATGGAACGCTGACTTCAGTCGGTTGGTCCGCCGGCTTTAGCCGGTAATTTAATCATTTCCTCGGGTGTCT
>PWNZ01000126.1 GCA_003564135.1 Candidatus Cloacimonadota bacterium | reverse complement strand
GGTTTAGCCGCTGTACGGACCTCCGGTAATGCGACCAACAGCTATTGGGATATTCAAAGAACCGGTCAACCTCAATCACCGCAAGGAGAAGGTAGGACTACCGATCAAATGACCTATCCTTATGACGCTAACACCTATCAAGATTGGGACTTAGACGAGCTTTGGCAAGAAGACGTTGAGGGTGATATTAATCAAGGATATCCGATATTAAGACAAGTACCCAGTTTCATTTCACCTAATCCTAGAACTGCCTCCAACCCCCAACCTCAAGATGAAGCCGATGATGTCAGTACTGATTTAGAAAGACTACGGTGGGAATATCACGAACATCAGTTGTTTACTAATCCCGCCGGTTTTAGAGTATATATGAACACAACGGGTGAATTTGACGATAACAATGATTATGTCTGGGTACCTTACATAGAAGATCAAGCTGCTTATTCTACGGGTGATGTACTACCTGAAAGGTTAGATTGGTTTACGACTTATTATTGGAAAGTTGTACCCACAACAATAGACGGTGGAGATAATCGGCATAATAACAGGAACAGACGTCAAAACGTCAAAACGTCAAAACGTCAAAAACCAAACTTTAGAGCCGATGCTGAGGATGTACCTGTATGGGAGTTTAAGACTGAACCCAGCCCACATCCTGATGTCGCAAGAAGCCCTCAACCTTTAGATGAATCCGAAAATGTGTCACCATTCTTAGAGCATTTGAGCTGGATGTATGAGCCTTCGGATGCTTTTGCCGATCCTCGTGGATTTAAGGTTTACTTTAGTGAAAACAAAGAATTTGAAGAAGAGAGTAGCTACGAATGGGTCAACTATCAGGATGGCCAAGAAAGGTTTGAAACTGCTGAAATATTACCGGACACTCTTCATCATCTCACAACCTATTATTGGAAAGTAATACCTACGACTGATGAGCCGGGAAGGTATGGAGAAAAGAGAAGAACCAGATCATCTATGGATCGCTTTTTTAATAATGGATTAACCCGAGACGATGCTGAAAATGTTCCAGTCTGGTCTTTTGTCGTCAGGGCACCGCACCAACATCCTGCCAATGCAGAAGACCCTGACCCTGAGCACATGGCTGTAGGTATTTCTTTAGGCCATGATAAGCTTGAATGGAGATATATCGCAGACCCTGATTATGGAGATCCCGATGGATTCAGAGTTTATATCAATACAACCGGTGCCTTTGGCAGCAATGCTCCCTATTCTGTGGTTGACTATGATGAGGAGGAAATCGGTTTCAACTGGCAAATTGACTTTATACTTGATCCGGAAACAACTTACTACTGGAGAGTTGTACCTTTCAATGAGGAAGGTTTGGCTGTTGATAATCCGGTATGGAGATTCACAACCGGTACAACTGATATAGATAATGAGCAACCATCACCTCATGAAACGAAGTTAGTCAACAATTATCCGAATCCATTTAATCCGGAAACTACTATAGAATTCTCATTAGCTGATGCAGCTCATGTGAAAATCGTGATTTATAATGTGTTAGGACAACAGATTGCTACTTTACTTGATGATGATAAACCTGTAGGTATTCATTCATTAACCTGGAAAGGTGTGGATAACAACAATAATGATGCGCCAAGTGGTGTCTATTTCGCCAGGATGATCATCGATGGTGAAACACTGTCAGGAACGAGAAAGCTCATGCTGCTGAAGTAGAAGAAATAAATATTTCACTATAAAGCAGGCAGATTATTTATTCTGCCTGCTTTTTTATTTATATCACCAATATGATAAACAAGAAACACGACACATAGACTTTAAAGTAGTAACATCTCCAATGTCCTATATGACATCGAGCCGGTTTGCGACATTAGAGATCTTGATGTTCAACACCTTTGCCGGTCTGTAATGATAAGCGTCCACTACACCGAACTAAATGACCTACAAAAAGTGCAGACATAGTGGAAGCAATCAATACTCGATTTGAAAGAGAACCTTATTCCCCTTTTTTAATTACAAATTAGAAGGTTCATAGTGGTCAATCGGCAGTGATTGGAAGTGATGAAAGCTAGATCAACTTTTAAATTAATGGCTAAAACTTTTCCTGGATAATGTTTTGTAGAAATAACTCGATTTATATAGTGTCGAGATAGGGTTAAGTAATGGATATATTGCGGCGAGTTCAGTAGTGAATGTCATCCTGATTGTTAACCCAAAAAATTATTGATAGGTTTTCGATGATTAAGAACACCATTTGAACTTGAGTTTTCATGAAGCACTCTCATATAGTGTTTTAGGAGTGGTTAATTTTATTTCTTGACAGGCTATGCGTATCGTGAAGGAAATGTGTGTGGATATTGGTTAGCCTCTTTTTGACCTTTCACAGTTGTAGATGAGGCATTTGGATTATTGTGGGAAGGTCGTTTAAGAAATGACTTGTTAATGGTCGTCTTAAATCATTAATGACTTGGAGAGATGTCCTGTCGTGTTTCGAAGTGTTTTTTATGTACTTGAGTTCGGCTTCTGTTGCTACTATCTTAAACCAGTTAGTGCCTAAGGCGTTATAGTGATTATACTTTTGTTGTTCATTGTCAACGTATTACGAGTTTAGCTGTTTTGCTGGACATCGATTTGATTTTGGAAGATGATAATAATTTTTTAACTAAAAAACCTCAAGGAGGAACCATGGAAAGTAACAATGTCAGCAGAGTCGTGTATTTATGGGTCATGCTACTGTTTATTATTATGCTGCCGGTTAATTCAGTTTATGCTCAATACGCCGGTGGACAAGGAACTCCGCACAGTCCCTATATAATAGAGACGCCGGAACATCTTAATAACGTAAGGTTAAACACAGGAGCGATATTCCGTCAGAATGTTGATATAGATATGTCTCCTGAGCTTCTACAAAATGAAGACTGGTATGATATAAACCGTGGATGGCTTCCAATACCGACCTTTTCCGGTATATACGATGGTGCAGGTTTCACTATCAGCAATCTGACAATGTATAGACCTTTTACATCTCAACCAGGCGGTTTATTTGGTAATGGTGATAACGCAGTATTGAGAAATATCGGTCTGATTAATCCGCAAATAACCGGATATAACTTTTTGGGAGCTATTATGGGTCGGCCCATAGGTGGCAATATTTACCGCTGTTATTCTGAAGGTGGTTATGTTAAGTCAAGTCAGCAAGGTGGTTCAGCTGTTGGAGAAAGAGTTGGCGGTCTTTTCGGGCAACCTCAAATGGTCGATATTAACCAGTGCTATTCTACTACTGATGTTTACGGGACTAGATATGTTGGAGGCTTGATTGGGTTTGGTGGTACTATTGATTTAAGTGACTGCTATGCTACCGGTAGAGTATTTGGGTCATCCTATATTGGCGGATTTATCGGATATGATGTATTAGCTGCAAATTATGATAATTCATATTCAACTGGTAAGGTTACAGCGGAAGCTACACAAAGTGGTGGATTTGCCGGTACTCTAACTCAAGGTATCTATACTAATACATATTGGAATACGGAGACTTCCGGATGGGACACTCCCGGTGGTAGTGGTGGAGCTATTAACCCTAATTATGGTTTAACTACGGTTCAAATGACTCAGCAGAATTCTTTTGTGGGTTTTGATTTTGAAGATGTTTGGGCAATTGATGAAGAAACAGGTATTCCTTATCTTCAGTACCAAGAAGAAGCTTCAATCTATAATAGCCCCGGACCCTATAATTTGATAGCTGAAGGCGGAAATTCTGAAGTAAACCTTAGCTGGGAAGAGCCTTTTACGGGCGTTCCTGCCGTATATAGGATTTATAGAAATGGAGAGTTTGTTGGTGATGTTGATCACCCAGCTAGAACCTTTTTAGATGAAGAAATCGAACCCTATCAGTTGAAGCAATATTATGTATCCTTTGTGGATAACGATGATAATTATTGGGGAGTATCGAATAGAGCAGAGATTATCGCAGGTTCCTTCGCAGCGGGAGATGGTAGCGAAGAATCACCGTATGAAATAGATAATGCTCATCAGTTACATTCGCTCAGGTACTACATGTCAGATTATTTTATTCAGACCGAAGACATAGATCTAGGGGTATTTGACAACTGGTATCCAATAGGGTGTTTTACGCATAACTCCTATAAAGGTTCATTAGATGGCAATGGGCATCAAATTATTAATCTGAATATTAACAACCCATTTGATTATAACGGTTTGTTCGCTTTTACTGATGGAGCACATCTGACTAACGTCAACTTGAATGATATCTCTATTAGAGGTGTCGGTAATAATTGCGGTGGTTTAGTAGGTTCTGCCAGAGAAGGTACAAGGATAGAGAAATCTTCGGTAATCGGTACGATAGAATCAGGCGGTAATGCCGTTGGTGGTTTAGTTGGTTGGTCAAACTCTGCGTCTATAGTTGATTCTTACTTTGAAGGTGAAATCGTAGGTAATAGCCAAGTTGGAGGCATAGTCGGTAGCTCTACCGAGACCGGTGACATAATATCCGAAATCGTGCGCTGCTATTCTCACTGTGACATTGATGGCAACTTCGATATTGGTGGCATTGCAGGAATAATCACTAACGGGACAGTTTCTAATTCTTACTCCACCGCGATTGTTGATGGCAATGACAGAGTAGGTGGTTTAATTGGAGATTTACGTGATCAAGTAAGACATAGCTATTCTACAGGTGGAGTTTCCGGGACAGGTGCAAATGTAGGTGGTCTAATTGGTTCTACTTCCGGTGGGTTTAATGTTGTAAACAGTTATTGGAATATTGAGACCAGTGGTCAGGAGAACTCTGCAGCGGGTAATGGAAGATCTAATGATGAAATGATAAGCCGGGACACCTATCAAGGATGGGATTTCGACGATACTTGGGACATAACACTAGGGCTGACTTATCCCTATCTCAGATGGCAACAAGAACCAGGCAGTCATAACTCACCCGTTCGACCGAGAAACCTTGCTGCTGAAGTGGGCAACCAGCTGGTTGCTCTTAGCTGGAACCACCCCATAGCCGGTGAACCGGAAGGATATAATCTTTATCGCGACGATGAGATAATAACATCAGTTAACTATCCAGCAAACAGCTATAACGATACGGAGGTACAAAACTTTATTACTTACCGTTATTATGTAACTGCTATAATTGATGAAGATACTGAAAGTGATAGATCCAATACCGTAAGTGTTATTCCGTTCCATTATGATGGCGAAGGAACACCCGAAGAACCTTATGAAGTTGTTTCGGCGGGTCACTTAGACTATATTAGAAACTTACTGGATGCGCACTTTATCCAAACTGCCGACTTTGATTTAGATGTTGAACCATGGAATGAAGGCGCAGGTTTTCCGCCGATTGGAGGAAGAGATGCAGGCGAGAGGTTTACCGGGTCTTATAATGGAGATGGATATGTGATTGATAATCTAATGATTGATCGATCTGATGTTCTCTATTTAGGATTATTTGCCTTCGGCGATGGTGCGGAGTTCAAAAACATGAATGTAATTAATGCTTCCGTTAGGTCTGGTGGTACTTCAGGAATTATCGTAGCTGAAGCCGAAAATAGCTCTTTTACTAACTGTCATGTTTCCGGAGCGGTCAGCGGAACAATCACAGTTGGCGGACTGTCAGCGAGAATCAGCCAAACTGAAGTTGATGGCTGTTCGTCTACTGCTAGGTTGACCGGTAACCGTGGTCAAGGTGGTATTGCCGGCTCAGTTCAGAATAACAGTACAATAAGAAATTCTTATTTTGCCGGACAGCTTTATAATCTTCAGTCAATGTCCGGATCAGGTAATGGCGGAATAGCAGGGACATTAAACGAAGGTTGTACAATCAGCAATTGCTATAGCGTTGGTTATAATAACACCGTTACTTATGGTGATGACGAGTTCATTGGCGGTATAGTGGGATCAAATAGCGGTGAAGTTGTTAATAGCTATTGGAATTTTGAGTCCTCAACCATAGTAGAAGCTGATGGAGGTGCTCGACTAAACACCGTAGAAATGATGCAACGAGACAGCTTTGAAGATTGGGATTTTGATGAAGTTTGGACCATCCAACAAAATGAGTCATATCCTTGGCTGCAATGGATGGAAGAACCTTCTAGTCATAATTATCCCAACTTGATACCACCTGTTAATCTCAGAGGAATGCCCGGTAACAATCAAGCAACAGTCTTATGGGATTCTCCAAGCTATGGTGAACCGGATGGCTATAAGATCTTCCGAAATGAAGTTTATCAAGCAACGGTTGATGGTGATGAGAATGAGTTCCGGCAAGAAGACCTTGAAAACCACAGAAATTACTATTATAGAGTTATTGCAGTTTATGATGAAATAGATTCTCAACCATCGAAGATGATCAGAGTTTACCCATTCCAGGGGTTTGCTGGTGGCTCAGGAACTGAAGATGATCCTTATCAAATTGCAACCGCAGAGCAATTGGATAACATTAGACTCAGCAATTTCCGAAGGTATAACTTCATACAAACAGCCAACATAGATTTAGCCCAGTTCGAAAACTGGGATCCAATTGCCAGATCAGATATTGATTTTCGGTTTACCGGCACATATGATGGTGATGGATATATCATTTCTAATCTAACAATTGACCGTGATCAGGAATTCGTCGGTTTATTCGGTTATCTTGACACGGTCGCTATTAGAAATCTTAATCTTGCTGATGTCATTATTAGAGGCGAGAACTATACTTCTAGTTTAGGATATGTGCGAGATTCCGATGTCATTAATGTCAGTGTTACAGGAGAGATTTCCGGCGACAGATATGTTGGAGGTATAGCTTCTTATGCAATTGGGGCTTCGAATATAGAAGGTTGTTATGTTGATATTATCCTCGAAGCTACAGGTAGAGATGTTGGTGGTATGGTTGGATACACTACAGGAACTACAACCATAAAGAATTGCTATTCGCTGGGGGATTATACCACGGAAAGTAGCTACATTGGGGGCATTGCAGGATATATTCTTAGCAATTCAGAGATCATCGCTTGTTACTCAATAGCGAATATTGTGTCAGAAGTCGACTATGCAGGTGGCATAGCCGGGTATTCAAGTAGACCGATTTCCAATAGCTATGCTTTAGGCGCTGTCTCTGGTACACGGTATGTTGGTGGTTTAATCGGGAGACAAGTTGGCTCTTCAGTAGAAAACTGTTATTCTGTCGGAAGGGTATCTTCTGAAAATGATCTTGATATCGGTGGCATGATTGGGAATAATACCGGTGAAATTACCAACAGCTATTGGGATATCGAACTTTCAGGTAGGGAAGATTCCGCAGGTGGCGAAGGTAGAAGTACTGAACAGATGACTTATGAATATGATTGGGGAAGCACTTATCTAAACTGGGATTTTGATGAAATGTGGGTCGCTGACGAGACATTCACAGAAGGTGTTAATCCCGGATTAAATAGAGGTTATCCGCTTTTGTACTGGCAGGAAATGATACTTCTCAATCAACCACAGGTTAACATTTCTATCGATGTAAATGATCAGCCGGTTCTTTCTTGGCAAGCAGTAGATAACGCGAATTCATATAGGGTTTATTCATCAAACGATCCTTATCAACCATTTTCCGGGTGGGAAATGATTGGTAATACTGCAGAGGTATATTTTATAGACGAAGCAGAAATTGAAAACCATAAATTCTACAGGGTAGTAGCCTCAATAGATGATCCGGGTAGAGGTCGATTAGGGCAGATACCTGATAAGCAATACAGGCAATTAAGAAGAGGTAGCACAAATTATCGGGCTAGATGAAAAACAAAACAATCATGCATAGAAGGTGCAGTCAGTTCTGTACCTTCTATTTATAAAACCGTGATAGTTACATGTATGCTCGAATATTCGATTAATGAAGTGTCAAGATATTTCATGGATCCTAATATCGGCTTAAGGACTTGGTATTGCTAATATATTGATTAAAAGGTAGACCTGTTTGGAATCATAAGAATAGGCCGGCGAATCCGGCTTTTGACCAGCTTCATTCTATTTGTTTAGAATTATTTTTAAAAAAACGAACTAAAAACTTGACACAAATAGGAAACTGAATAAGTTAG
>PWNZ01000120.1 GCA_003564135.1 Candidatus Cloacimonadota bacterium | reverse complement strand
ACTAACATAGATTGGGTTATAGTGGGAGGAGAATCAGGTCCCGGAGCAAGACCGATGAAAGAAGAATGGGTTGTAAACATCAAAGAGAAGTGCTTGCAACAAAATGTCCCCTTCTTCTTCAAACAATGGGGCGGAACAAACAAAAAGAAAGCCGGCAGACAGTTACAAGGCAAAGTATGGGACAAAATGCCGGAGGTTGTTTGCAGCGGCTGATTAAACAAAAACTTTGATCGTATTATCTAATTAGACAACATATATTCAGGAGGTAAGTAGTGAAAGAGATTGTTAGCCGAATTGAAAAACTGAGGTTGAAACTGGATAGGCACCGAAGAGAATATCTTAAAGAATTGCCGACACGCACCATCTTCATTGACCCCCTTTTAGAAGCATTAGGCTGGGATGTTAGAACCCCTGACGAGGTGCAACTCGAATTTCCTACCATTGATGGTAAATCGGTAGATTATGCAGCTAAAAATTAACCGCAAGCCGGCCTTATTCATCGAAGCAAAACCTTTAAATGACCCTTTGACGGATGTGAAAGCAATTACCCAGATTATTAGCTATGCAGTAAATGATAATGTAGATTGGTGTATCCTAACGAATGGAGTAACATATAAGGTGTACCGCAGTTCAGAAAAAGCAGATGCACCTAACAAGTTACTGTATGAAATCTCCATCGATCCTAAAGATTCTGAGGAGAAATCATTACACGAGATAGCCGAACAATTCCATCGTTTTTCTCAAGATGCTATGGCAAAAGGGGTACTTGATGAAATTGGTGAACAAATATTTACCACAGCTAAAGTTCGTAAAGCTTTAGATAAACTCTTTTTTGACCCACCAAGAAACTTCGTAAAAATTGTCCGTTCGTTAATAACTGATGAAACGATTAAACCGCAGCAGGTCAAAGATGCTCTCAAAAGGTTATGGGCACAATCATCAGATGTGGAGATACCGGAAAGAAAACCTGAAGAGGATAATGCTCAGAAATCAGCAGCAACGGTATCTAAAGCAGGCAAATTCGATGAAGAACATCACATCAAAGATAGACCGATCGAAGTTGTCGAATTATACCGTACCTTGGACAAATATTGCCGCGAATTAGCCATTGAATCAGTCAGGAAACAGCATTTAGCTAAATGGATTAGCTATAAGATTGGTAAAGCTATATTCTGCTGTGTTCATATTCACAAAAATGGTCTGAAAATATGGCTGAAACTCGATTATTCGGATTTAAACAACCCACCGGATTTTGTGCGTGACGTTACTAATATAGGTCATTGGGGTGTAGGCAATATCGAGATCAGGATTGATAGCTTTGATAAGCTGCAACAAGTGAAACCATTAATTAGAGAGTCTTTTGAGAAGAATAGGTGAATAATAATCGACAACTTATTAATGAAAATCAGTATCAAATAATATCAACAACCAACCATCAGAAAGGAGCTTATGCTATGAAAATTGAAAGCATCAGGATTGAAAATTTCAGGTGTTTCAAAGATGAAACCATATTAATGGACGACTATACATGCTTAGTTGGTGCGAATGGAGTAGGTAAATCAACCGTCCTGCATGCACTTAATGTGTTCTTTCGTCAATCTAAGGACTGCCAAACAAATTTAACTACACTAACCGAGGATGACTTTCATCATAAAAACACGAGCAAACCAATAAGAATATCAGTTACATTTAAGGATTTATCAAATAAAGCAAAAGAAGATTTAAAAGATTATGTCAGATTAGACAAATTAGTAGTAACTGCTGTGGCAACTTATTACAATAGTACAGAAAAAGCAGAAGTAGAACAACATGGTAATCGTATGGTAATTAAGGAGTTTGCTATCTATTTCGAAAGAGATAAGGAAAAAGCCAACTCTCCTGAACTCAAAGAGATATATTTTACTCTAAGAGAGAAGTACCCTGAACTGCCAAAAGTCTCAACGAAAACAGATATGGCTAAAGCACTGCGAGATTATGAATCTAATAGACCTAAGGAGTGCTCTTTGAAAGAAAGCTCAGACCAATTCTATGGAATATCTAAAGGTGTTAATCGGCTTGCCCCGCATATTCAATGGGTGTTTATCCCCGGCACAAAAGATGTAACCGAAGAAAGTGAAGAGTCAAAGGCATCAGCATTAGGACAGCTTCTTGAAAGAACCGTTCGTTCGAAAGTAAACTTCACAGAAAAAATTAACTCTATGAAAAGAGATGTGAGAGATGATTATCAAAAACTATTAGATGAAGAGCAAAACGCATTAGATAGCATCTCTCAATCATTGCGAAAAAGATTAGCCGATTTGTCACATCCGAATATAAGTGCACAGGTGTTGTGGAAACAAGACCCTGATAAATCAATCAAGATAGAAGAACCTCGAGCATGTATTAGGATAGGCGAAAGAGGATTTGAAGCTGACTTAGCAAGATTTGGTCATGGATTACAAAGATCATATATGCTTGCTCTGTTGCAGGAATTAGCACAGACGGATGATACAGATGCACCAACATTGATTATGGGTATCGAGGAACCTGAGCTATACCAACACCCACCTCAAGCAAGATATTTAGCAGAAGCACTACAAGAACTTTCACTAAAGAATTCTCAGATACTTCTTTGTACTCATAGCCCTCTATTTGTGGCGAGTAATCATTTCGATAGTATCAGAATATTTAGAGAAAATGGTAAGCAAAGTTATACTACGATAAGTAAAACCAGTTACGAAGAAATGGCGAAAATGTTAAAAGAGATTGGTGCAGAGAAAAAGTTACATAGGGAAACAGGGATGATAGCCAAGCTTTATCCATCGCTTAACCCGGTTATCAATGAAATGTTCTTTTGCAAGGTTCTTGTGTTAGTTGAAGGTATTGAAGATGTTGCTTTTATTACGTCAGAACTCTTGTTAACGGGAAGAAACTCTGATTTTAGAAAGTATGGATGCCACATTGTTCCGGCTAACAGTAAAAGCAATATGATTAAACCTCTCGCTGTGGCTAAATGCCTAAAGATACCTACATTTGTGGTGTTTGATGCAGACACAGATAAAGAGAAGGAAAGTGAAATTGTGCAACATAAAAAGGAAAACAAAGCAATACTTGCATTACAAGACCATAGTTCTGAAAATGAATGGCCAGATAACCATATAATTAAGGATAATCTTGTGTGCTGGAAGACAAACATAGGAAAAGCAATTGAGGAGGAAATAGGTGCTGACTGGTGTAAGTATAAAACCAAAGCAAACAGGCATTACGATAATGCAGGCAATCTGAGTAAGAATCCTTTAGCAGTTGCAAAGACTCTTGATTTGGCTTACGAAGAAGGTATTAAATCGAACTTGCTTCTACAACTAATAGAACGAATAATAGAATTTGCGAGAGAATCTTCATTGGTATAAGTTGATGGTTATATCAGTAAGAGATGTATTTCCAACACGTTAGTAGAAGGATATGATAGCAAACGAATCTATAGATTGACAGAAAAGCCGAAAGTTTATATCATTTAGACCCTTATTTGACCAGTTGTCGAAGGATTAGAAACCAAGGAGAATCGAAGGTAATATATGGAACAGCAGACGGAACAGAGTATAGTTAATTTTATTTGGGGGATATGCAATCTATTGAGAGGCCCTTACAAGCGGAATGAGTACCGGAAGGTTATTTTGCCTTTGACGGTTTTGAAACGGTTTGATGCGGTGTTAGCATCTACTAAGGAGCAGGTTGATAAAATTTCCCGCTAATAATGCAGGTGATAAAAAACTTGCTTGAATATCTAACTTATATATCTGGTAGAAACTAATCAATAGAAGAAGGTGAAAAATGGCTCATTTAGCTAAAAGAGAAGTGATAACTGAAAGCCCGTGTGAGTATGCAGATCAGATTGGCAGAGAATACTGCAAGTCGAAGAGTATTGCTCATAAGAAGGAGTTTGGGCAATATCTGACGCCTCTGTCTGCTACTCAGTTTATGGCAGGTCTCTATCAAGCTCCTGATAAAGATACGATCAGAGTCCTTGACCCCGGCGCTGGTACCGGGGTTTTGAGCTGCGCCTTATTAGAACGTCTTGCATTCAAGGTTAGTAGAGTAATTCTTACCGTTTATGAACTCGACAGGGAATTAATTCCGTTATTAAAGCAGTCCTTACAGTACTCGAAAAGATGGCTTAAAAAAAGGGGGACTGACCTTGAATATAATATTATTGAGGCTGATTTTGTGCTAGAAAACGGTGCTGTTCTGGGAGAAACCGAACAAAGCATATTCGGTGAAGCAGCATCAGCTAAATATGATGTAGTTATATGCAATCCGCCCTATTTTAAGCTTAACAAACAAGACCCGAGAGCAAAAGCGGGGGCATATATCGTCCACGGTCAGCCGAATATCTATGCAATTTTTATGGCAATTTCCGCTTATTTGCTTGAGACCAACGGCGAATTGATATTTATCACACCTCGCAGCTTCACCGCCGGGCCATATTTCAAGCTATTCCGTAAACGTTTCTTTTCCATTATGAGGCCTGAATATATCCATATTTTCGGTAGTAGAAGAGATGCTTTTAACAAGGATGAAGTGTTGCAGGAAAACGTTATCATCAGGGCGAAAAGGGACGATGAATGGTATCTTAACAATACGGTATACTGTACAACCGTTTCTTATTCAAACGGCCTTGATGACATATCCCAGGCTCATAAAAGAAGAGAACCTGTAACGAGCATAATTGATATGAAAAGTGAAAACAAGTTTGTCTTCATCCCCGGAAAAAAAGAAGACCGGACTGTGGTACGTCTTATCCAGTCTTGGAAAGGGAGTTTTCATTTATATGGTATTGAGATTTCTACCGGCCCGGTCGTACCTTTTCGGGCAGCAAGGTTTCTCTGTGACGAGAAAGCGGTGCCTCTGCTGTGGATGCAGAATGTTTCTTCAATGAATGTTCGTTTTCCGGCAAGAATGAAAAAGAAACAGTATATCCTTGAGAGCAGTGAAAATTCCGGTTTGCTGCTACCGAATAAAAACTATGTTCTTTTACGCCGTTTTTCCGCTAAAGAGGAGAAACGAAGGCTTGTAGCCGCTCCTTATATTGCCGAGAAATTCCAAGCTTATGATGTCATAGGTATTGAAAACCATTTGAACTATATTTACAGACCAAAAGGAGAGTTGACAGTTGAAGAAACTTACGGGGTTGCGGCTATTCTTAACAGCCTTCACTTCGACACATATTTCAGAACCTATAACGGAAATACACAAGTGTCGGCAACAGAACTTAGGTTTACACCTCTGCCATCTCTGGAAGTAATCGGTAAGATCGGGCATCGAGCTAGTACGAAACAGCTAAACACTGAAGAGCTTGAAGACTATGTGAACAGGACTCTGGAGAATCAATGGGTAAAGTAGATGAAGCCAAGATTATACTCAAAAAGTTAGGGTTACCACCTGCTCAACAAAATGATATATCCGCATATACTCTTCTTGCTCTTTGCAGCATCACAGAAGATATGCAGTGGAAACAGTCCACTGTGCAGAGCAAAACAATAACCAAAGGAATTATGTATTTTGTCAGGGATAATTACGGTAGAGAATACAGACCCAACACAAGAGAGACATTTCGCAGGCAGGTGCTGCATCAATTTATGCAAGCGCATATTGTGCTATATAATCCTGATGACCCGGGACTACCGACAAACTCTCCGCGGGCTCATTACAAACTCACTGCTGAAACACTACAAGTTATTAAGACATTTGACACAAGCCAATTCAAGAAGGCAGTAGAATTCTTCCTTGAGGGTAGAGGTAGTCTTGCTGAAAAATACAGGTCTTACCGGGAGATTCTGTCAGTACCGCTAAGACTGTCTGACGGTAGGAAATTTGTTCTTTCACCGGGAAAACATAATGAGATACAAGTTGCTGTGATTAATCATTTCGCCCCAAAATTTGCTCAGGAAGCTATCTTGCTATACCTGGGAGATACAGCAGACAAGAACCTAATCATAGACGAAAAACTATACGAAATACTTGATGTCCATATAGACCATGGAAAATTACCTGACATTGTGCTTTATGAAGAGAAGAAAAACTGGCTTTACCTTATTGAAGTCGTTACTTCACACGGTCCCGTGTCACCGAAAAGGGTTGTAGAACTCCAACAAATGTTTGCAACGAAAGAAACTGAATTAATCTATGTATCAGTTTTTGCGAACATGAGTGAGTTTCGTAAACATGTAAAGTATATAGCCTGGGAAACGGAAGTCTGGCTTGCCGATACTCCAGACCATCTTATACATTTTAATGGAGATAAGTTTTTAGGGCCGCGGAAAGCTGAATAAAACAGGCCGACGCAGATTAAAGAATCAGTTAGAAATAAGGAATAAGAAAAAACTTGTACAGGTTACTATGAGTACACCCGAAATGATAAGCTCATCTGATCGCAAATTCAGAGACAAGTAGATCATGACCCGTAGATTGCACAGTTTTGTGGTCAGGCATAATAGTACACGTTCATTCCGGTTTATTTTGCACCGGCGGTCATAGTAGATTTCACGTTTTGGTTGTAAAATTAACTGTTACAATTGTTCCGCCCCTCTAATAATGTGGGCTGAAAGATATAATAATTTGGAGGTTTACAAGATGGATACAAGTATCAAAAAGATAGTTCAAGATTTTGAGATTGCAGTCAGTAAGATTGTTATTTATTGTTTATCGGAACTACCCTTTCCGTTGGGGATGAAGAAAACGATCAGTATATTACAGGGTTCTAAATCAAGTTTCGTTATCAAGCACGGATTGTATGAGTTAGAGACATTCGCACTCTTGCCGATGTTCTCGAGTCAGCAATTGACCACTATTATTGAAGGCTTGATCGAAGCTAAACTTGTCTATGTTGCCAGTATATCTGATGATAATAAACCGGTGCTGAAAATCTCCCCCAAAGGACATCAGTTCCTTGAAGGTATGCGGAAAGAAAAAGTGCAGTTTCTGGAGAGCATTATCGATAAGACTGTGCCCCTGTTCGACGGAAAAGATGCCGACTTATTAGACGCTCTTGCCATAATGAGACTGAAAATAGCACAAGTAGAGAGAATACCGGCATATACTGTCTGCGGAGATACTGTTATAAGAGAATTAACCAAACAAAAGCCGGCAAATATGGAATCTCTTTTAGCGGTTAAAGGGGTTGGAAACAAGTTTGCTGATAACTACGGTGATCTGTTTCTGAAAGTTATAATCGAGCATATAAGCGGTTCAGGCAGAGGTAGTTAAGTTTCGCTGCCGCTGTAAAACCAAAGCTCAAACTGGGTTTTCAGGGACAATGAACAGTGAACAGTGAACAGTGAACAATGAACAGTGAACAATGAACGGTGAACAATGAACGGTGAACAGGGAAGAGTTGAGCAAAGAGCAGAGGGCGAAGAGCGGAGAGCGGAGAGAAGCGTTTAGAGTTTAGAGTTTAGAGTTGAGAAAAGGGCGGAGGGCGAAGAATGAACAGTGAACAATGAACGGTGAACAGGGAAGAGTGAACAATGAACAGTGAATGGTGAAGAGTTGCGGTGCACTTTAAATTGCCAAGGCAACAAGCCTTTTTGTCATCTTATAAAAGTGTTGTTAACTAAATCAGCGGTGAAGGGTAATAATTAATGGTACCTTGACTACTTAACTGAATGTATCAAGTTCTTCCAGAGCTTGACCAAGGTCACAAGGGCATCTTACCCTTGGCCGGGAATTAAAAAATGGAAGGAACCACCGAGGACACCGAAAGCACCGAAAAAAAACGAACCGGGGAGAAAAATCAGAGCAAGTTTACCCCGTGCACCGAAGCATAGCGAGCTCGACGAGGAACGCAGTCCAATACACTTTTTTTTTCACTGGGGGGTGCTATGGAGACCGCCAAGAATCAGAGCAGGATGCTCTGAGCACTATACATAATCTGAGAAATCTGTGGGAGACCTTTTAATCATAGTAAACGTCCATGACTGTGAAAAGTAATGTATAATTTACAATGTACGATGTATAATTGCAAAATGAAGACACCCGAGGGAATGATTAAAAATTGCCGGCTAAAGCCGACGTACCAGCCGACTGAAGTCAGCGTTCCGGAATCACTGGTAACTGGT
>PWNZ01000175.1 GCA_003564135.1 Candidatus Cloacimonadota bacterium | reverse complement strand
TCATGACGAAGACTTTGATATCTAAGATGATGACTTAAATCATTACCGGCTGAAGCCGGCGTCCCATAATCACTGGTAACTATTTTAAACATAGGAAATCTTCATGACAATGAAAATAATGTATAATTTACAATGTACGATGTATAATTGCAAAATGAAGACACCCGAGGGAATGAATAATAATTGCCGGCTTAAGCCGGCGTGCCAGCCGACTGAAAGTCAGCGTTCCGTAACCACTGGTAACTATTCGAAAACAGTAAGCGAATACACCGTGAAGAGCATTATTCGGTGCTTTTTCGGTGTTCTCGGTGGCTGAAAATGAATTTTATACATAATAAACATAGATCAATTGACCGGTGCTGTTATAGCTAAGTTTTCTAGATCGAAACCTCTATTTTCAAGATCATCCAATATACTATCGAAAAGAGACTCGTCCATCCTGCTTTCTCTGGCTATTATCCACAAATACCTTCTTCTCGGTTCACTGACGACAGCGTATTGATAATCTTCCTGATCAAGTTTTATTATCCAAAAATCAGCTCTGAATGGGAGCCACCAGAAAAACCGTACCTTTAGTTTGGCATTACTGTCGGAGACGACTGAAGCAGTTCCTGTAACACTATCAAGTGGCTCAGTCATTTCATCGTCAGCCCAGCAAGTATTTTCGACAGTTATCCTGCCCCGGTCATCAATACCGTATTCAGCAGTAACAATGACACCACAATCAGCTTTCTGAAACCTTGTTGGAAAGAAAGCTATTTGATACCACTTACCTAAATATCTGTCAATATCAACATAGTCCACTGTTTCTAATGGTTCTGTATGGGCTTTAGTTATGGTTATTGATATCATTGCAAGCAACAGGATATATATTGTCTTTGTCTGCATATCCATCCACCTATTTCAGTTTGTTGTTTTTAATCATTCTTTGAGAAAACTCTACTTATTGCTTCTCCCCCATCGACAAAACTCTTCCATGTGGTAACAACCTCTTTTGCCAGCCTAATTTTTGCAGCTTGTGTATAAGCTCCAGTATGGGGCGTAAGATAAACGTTATCGTATTCTCCGAAAGTTAATTCAGGGTTCGGTTCGCTGTCGTATACATCTAAACCGGCAGCTATGATCTGCCCGCTATTTAGTCCTTTTTTTAAAGATACTTCATTAACAATCGGACCTCGAGCGGTATTTACTAAGTATGCAGGATGCGAAAGCGTATTCAAAGTGTTATCCGAGAAATAATTTTTAGTCTCTTTGGTGAGCGGGCAGTGGTAACTTATCAAATTGGCGCATTTCAGTCCTTGATCATAGGAAACCCGGGTTATCTTCTTTTCCAGCCACTGTTTTTGGCTTAAATATGGGTCAACCGCCCAGACCCGCGCACCAAAAAGCTGTAGAGCTTGTGCAACTTTAGTTCCAATCCTGCCCAGCCCCACAACTAACACTGTTAGTTCGTTGATTTCGTAGTTCCAGGCGAGTTCATCCTTCCACTTCTTCTGCAGCACGTTTTTTTTGGATCTTTGATGTTGTTTTATCATGGCAAAGATGAACGCCATAGTGTGCTCAAAGGCAGCAATAGTATTGGCTTCCGGTGTGTTGCAGACTATTATGTTTGCTTTGCGAGTCAGTTTCAGATCAATATTATCGTACCCCGATCCGGATCTAATGATCATTTTTAGTTTCGGATATCGTGCAATGAAGCTCTGATCGACGGTAGTAGGCGTTTTAATAATAACTATCTCTACTTGATCAGGAGGAAGTTTAATCGAAAAATAATCTTCTATCTTGTTTGCCTTGACTTCACTCCAGAAGTAATCGGGTTGTTCGTCTAAAATTAAGGTCTGCATCCATTTATCCTATCAACTTGTTTTATGTTTGCGAATAATGCTCAGTGTCTTAATCTTTATTAAAATGACCATTCTGAATCACCAAATTGTAGGTCTTAAAGTGCACTTTACATACATTTTGCAGATCATTTACAGAATATTTAGAGACAAATTCTTTACCGGTATTTATCACACCGGAATTAGCACCCTTAAGAAGTTTTAATTGGTATTTTCGTGAAAGAGTATCCATGGCTTTAATAAAATGGTAGCGTGCAATAATCGAAGCTGTGGCAACAGCAATATCTTGTTCAGCTCTAGGTACCTGGAGGATAGCTATCTGCTGCATGCCTTTCAACGAGGTTTTGATTTTATTATCGGTGGTGAACTTATCTATCATAGCACCTTCAACCTTAAACCTTGAATTAAGGTTTATAATAATGCGTGAATGCATCCAGGCCATTAGTTCATTGAGTTTCTTACCTTCGGATCGGAAACGGGAGTAAATCTTGTTATAGGAATCGGGATTCATAACTAATGTCTCTATCCTATCTTTGAACTTTCCATAGACATAGCGGGTAATATTCTCTATCTGCTTATCCTTAAGAGCCTTACTGTCCATAACTCCCATCTGCAAAAGCTCGGAAGCTATCTTTCTGTTACAAGCAAAACCAGCGACAACCAGCGGCCCAAAAAAATCACCTTTACCTGATTCATCAGTACCGATCCAATCTTTCCATTTATGAAGATATGATATTTCAAGTTTGCTGGAACTATTATTCAGGGAACCATCATTAGAGGTGAAATTATTATATGCCTGAATCTTAAACTTTTCGGCCAGCTTCATGAGTTTATGTTTAACTGGAGACTTGGCTGCTCCACCAATGACAATACTATGCCCTTTCTTTGAAGAATAATATATATTTATCGGAAGACTATCACCGATACTGCTATTCTGGTCACAAATCAGCAGTTGTATCCCATAATTTATCGGTTTTTCACTGATGATTTCCAGGCCGTATTTATAAATTTCGTGGTGAATATATTCCAGTGCCTTTTCTATCATGTTTAGTGGCTCCGGTTATAGTTGCAACGCAGAGTCCCAGATACGGTACAGTTCTTTCAACCTTAGATCCAGTAAAGATTTACCGGCTTTGTCATTAACTGTAAACATGTCGGTCGCTGTTTTGCCGATAACTTCGCAATTAGTTTGGTATTTTTCCGATATTGATTGCAAATTATCGAGTTTTTGGGGGTCAATAGAACATACTATTCGGGAATGAGCTTCACCGAAAAGTTCGAAATCCGGACGATGAATAAAGCTCATCTCAATTTGTGCTCCTATTTTTTGTTCGGAAGCTATACAGCATTCGATCAATGCAACAGCTAAACCGCCATCTGAAAGATCGTGAGCCGAGCGTAATAATCCTTGTTCATTTGCTTCCAAGACGATTTTATGCAAATTTAATTCTTGCTCTAAATCAACCGCAGGTGGTTGGCCTTTAATCTGGTTATAATGTGTCTTAAGGTATTCCGAACCACCAATTTGATTGCATCTATCCCCTAAAAGGATGATCAGATCGTCTTTTTTCTTGAAAAACGAGGTAATAACCTTGTGATAATCATCAATTAAGCCAATCATAGCGATCACAGGTGTTGGATATACTGCAGTTTGTGGGTTCTCGTTATAGAAGGAGACATTCCCGCCGGTTACAGGCGTGTCAAAGGCTTTACATGCATCTGACATTCCCCGGATCGCTTCAGCAAATGTCCAATATACTTCCCGCTTATATGGGTTTCCGAAATTGAGACAGTTGGAAATCGCTAATGGCTTCGCTCCTGAACAGACAATATTTCGAGCAGCCTCAGCAACAGCTCCCTTTGTCCCTTCATAGGGATTCAGATAGCAATACCGTGCATTACAGTCGGTTGTCATGGCAATGCCTTGTCCGGTTTCCTTAACCCTGACTACAGCCGCATCTGCGCCCGGTTCAATTACCGTATTGATCTGGACGTGGTGATCATACTGAGAATAAATACTCCGGCGGCTGCAAAGATTATATGAACCGAGCATTTTTCTAATGACATGGTTGTAATCATCAGGCAGTGCTAATGATTCAGGGTCAAAGTCTTGAGTCTTTTTCAAGTAATCCGGAAATTTAGTCTCTCTTTCATACACAGGAGCATCACCACCGAGGACCAGCATTTTTGCCGGTAACTCGGCAACAACTTTGCCACTTTCTTTAACCTTTAACAAACCATCATCTGTCACATGACCAATGTTGACCGCATGCAGGTCCCATTTTTCAAAAACTGCCTTAACCTGTTCAAACTTTTCCGGCTTAACAATCATCAGCATTCGTTCCTGAGATTCAGACAGCATTATCTCATAGCTGTTCATCCCTTTTTCTCTTTGTGGAACAAGAGCAACATCGAGTTCAATACCGTTTCCTGTTTTACCGGCCATCTCGCTGGAGGAGCAGGTTAGGCCGGCAGCTCCCATGTCCTGAATACCCTCTAATAAATCAAGTTCTATCACCTCTAAAGTGGCCTCTAACAAAAGTTTCTCCATAAAAGGATCACCAACCTGAACAGCCGTCCTGCTTTCCTCCGATTCTTCGGTCAGTTCCACCGAAGCAAATGTAGCTCCATGAATACCGTCTCGACCGGTTTCAGCACCGACATAGACAACGTAATTACCAACACCCTCAGCACTCGCTTTCATTAAATTTCTGTGCCTAACTAGCCCCACAGCCATAGCATTAACTAAAGGATTCCCAGCATAACTATCTTCGAAATAGACTTCACCTCCAACGGTAGGTACACCGAAGCAGTTACCATAGTCAGCAATGCCAGAGACAACGTGTTTCAATAGATATTGGCTATTCTTTGTGTTGCCAAAACGCAACGAGTCTAACACAGCTATGGGTCTTGCGCCCATCGTGAATATATCACGAAGTATACCTCCAACTCCTGTTGCTGCACCATGATAAGGCTCTAACGCAGAAGGGTGATTATGGCTTTCTATCTTGAATGATATTCCCAAACCGTTACCTATATCAACCACACCGGCATTTTCTTCACCGGTTTTTGTTAGAAGTCGCTTTCCTTCTTTGGGAAGTTTTTTTAATTGTTTTATGGAATTCTTATAGCTAGCATGTTCCGACCACATTACCGAGATAATTCCCAGTTCAGTATAGGTAGGTTCGCGACCGAGTGTCTTAAGAACTGTTGCATATTCTTGGTCAGTCAAACCATGTTGTTTGATTATTTCTGGTGTAATTTTTGTGTCCTTCATCTATTATCCTTGATTTAATTTGTTCTTGTCTTGTTTGAGAATCGGCAGTTGTTCAGCTCTTTTTAATGATAGAGACTGTCTCCAGTGTTTTTTACCGGGGTATCAAACCTTAGCTCTAAATTTACGTTCTAATTTTTCAACCATTATATCAACATATCTTTTTATTAAGTTGTAGGTATCATCATAGACTGACCTATCTTTAGTAAAGGGATCGGTAACGTCTAAATCATCCCCGCAAAATTCAGCGATAGTATAAACCTTATGCTTCATTTCGGGAAACATGTTATTGATTACGTTCTTATGAACATCCTCCATAGCTAATACCAAGTATGAGCGACTTATCAGGCTGTGATCTACTTGCTGAGAAAGATGGTCAGTAGAGTCAATATTATCTTCTTTTAGGGCAATCTCAGAGTTTGTAGATATAGAATAACCGGACGCAAACACACCAGCCGAAGCAGTCTTAAACGGTAATCCCTTATGCTCCATCTGATCTCTGGCATAAAACTCAGCCATGGGGCTGCGGCAAATATTTCCGGTACAAATAAATGTAATCAAGGGATTATTATAGGATTCCTGAACCTGTTTACAAGGAATCTGGCCCTCTCTGAGACATTCAAATGAACGTTTGTTAGCCGAGACAATAGTAGATTGTTTTGGTTCTTTTATTGCCTCGTCAGATACTGATTCTTCTATGACTGAGAAGTCAAACCACTCTAATTTACCAATTTGTTCGATTTTGTCTAACGGTTTCTCTCCCGTCTTGTTAATACTGGTACTGATTACCGGTTTGCCTATAGCCCTGATCAAATCTCGGAGCAGCCGGTCAGTGGGACACCTCATAGCCAATTTGCCATCGACCAAGAAACGTTTGTAATTTCTTAGTTGTTCATCAGTATTAGTAGAGACCCCAAAACATACGGATAGATTTCCCGGCCAATACTGATCTAATAACATTGCACAACCTACATCAATTTCTATATCAATCTTGAGAAACTCTTGCAAGGCACCAATAGAAAAACCTTCTTGGTCACGGAAATCCGGTACTAACAGAATAAAACTTGTATCTGAAGGTTTGTTCTTCAATTGAATTATTCTCCTGATCGCTAATCGATCATCATAGGCACAACCAATTCCATACATACCCCCGGTATGATGGAGGAAAACGAAGCTGTTACCATATTTTTTGGTAACGGCCTTTTTTGTATGTTCACTAATTTCGGTTATATTCATCATAAAGCCGCCATTCTTTTCGGTTTTTTTTGGCCTTATCCAAGTTTAAGTTACCAGATATTTGACCATTGTTGGGCTTCCGCCATTTCAAAATATTACCGACCAACAAAGTTTCAGACAGGCTTTATGTCAAGCTATGAGTTCGCTACACTATAACAAAGTAAAATTAACTTGCTCAGATTTCTCCGCAAGCCGAAATAGTCTCGCTTTTTTAGTTAATTAACCTCACATCCTCCCGATTGTTTTGGCCGCTAATAAGTAATGTAATGATAGCCAGTAGCATGGAGGTATGGATTCTGGGGAATATGCCTGCTTTAATAATCTGAGGCACTGAAAAGACACCTCTATCCCAAAATATGCATCAAAATAAATGGAATATAGGCTTTTCAGAGACTGTATACATTCATGACTTACCTTCTGACTATACTTTTCGGGTTACCGGATCAGCTTAAGCTTTTGCAGGCGATTTCCCCCTTCATTAAGAGGCTAAAGTCAGCGTGCCGGCAAGCGATTTACCAGTTCGCTAGCTAATAATGTGTTTGCTGAGATAATCAAGTTAGAAGTCAGTTATGGTTATTAAAAACACGAGACTAAGATCTCGTTTACTACAGGCTAAAGCCTATGCTTCTACTACAGACGCTTAAAATACCCGTTAGGGCGTTGTCAGGCAAATGTTTCAGATTGTGAAGCGGCTGATCCGGTGCGCCGTTATTGATATTTCATTAAGATGATATTCCAAGTACCCAATTTGAGATAAAAACAAAAACAGGTATAGGTGGTACTTCGAACATTTTATACGCCACTGCAAGGAGATCTTCAATCAATTTACGGGCACACATAATATTTCTTCGAAAAGCTTGAAACTCTGTATTAAAAACGGGGCTAAGTCTAGTTATAGCTCAACAAACCGTTTGACAGATAAGGGATTAACTGTTAGTGGTTTTGGAAATGGAATTCAAATGATAATTAACCATCTTTATAAGACCAAAGGAGATAATCATGAGACTGAAATCATTTATTCATATTGCCGTTTTATTGATGCTCGCCGTCAGCTTTGCAAGTTGCGGTCAACGCAAAGTAGTATTGATTCAAGATGTTAATCTAACCGGTTTTACCTTCATTGAAACCAACACTACTACAATGGATAACATTGAATTGATTTATGAACATAACGACCAGATAATGACTAGTACAATGACTGCTGTCACCACTCAAAAGGTGGAGGAACAAATTATATCACCGGGCCGGATACGTGTTCATATTATCGAGGATATCGCTCAAACCGCCGTCAATATGGATGGCGATGCTCCCGAAGCTATCGAAGAAAAAGGCGTGTTGCACGACAAAGTCCTAATAGCCGAACGAATTGGTGCACAGTGGATATATGCATTAGAAGAAGACCCCGATCCAAGCGAATCTCAGCAAAGCAGGCTTGATGATTTAGCAAGCTTAAAAGAACAAGAAGATATCATTTACCCCAAAGAGATGATTAGCGTTGGCCAGCTTTGGGAAATTGATCCTGAAGCTATTTCTAAGATGTTTGGTATTGAACAAATCCTCCACTCTACTGGCGAAGGAACTTTACAATTCGAAGAAGTCACCATGTATAACGGTTATGAATGTGCTTTGCTTACACTCAACATGACCGTTTCTGCTGAAATTATTGATGATGAATTAGGACGTTCTCAAATGAATCTTGAAGCTGAAGGGAAAATCTACAGGTCTCTGGAACTTTTTAGAGATATCGGTACAGAAATCAGAGGAGTTATTAATATCCATTCCGAGGATGAAGAAACAGGCATGACTGTAACCATGCAGGGCCCAGTTCTAATTAATTCCCATGTTGAAATCACAGAAATTGATCCTTCGTAATCAATTAATCACTATATAAAACAAAGGGCAGCTTTTCCAGCTGTCCTTTGTTTTAATATTTAATATTTTTAAAGGCTATCCCAATTATACTATTCTACTATGATATTTTCTATGACCGGTCTATTTTCAGGTAAAGGTCTATGGTAAGCATCCTGAGGGAGGTTCTCAATTTTATGAACCGTATCCATGCCCTTTTTTATCCGGCCTATAGCAGTATTTTTGCCATCTAACCAAGGAGTTCCTTCTTGAGCAGTGATGATGAAGAATTGGGTATAATTAGAATTAGGTTCGTTACTGGCAATAGCAATCGCTCCATACTCATTAGGTATTGAAGGCAAAGAGTCATCAAAGCTATAACCTTGATGCTCCAGCAGTTCTTTCACAGACCATCTTCTAACCGGATTATCTCGCTCAAGGTGCTTACCTAAAAAGGAATTCCTGACCAACAAACGATCCAGTCCCAAAGCTTTGGCACTAATCTCATCATCCATACGTCCGTATTGATTGATCACATCGTCGGGCAGTTCTTCTTTTCTGGTAAATAAATCACCACCTGCTATAATGAATCCCACATCAATGAAATGGAAATAAGTTCCGGTATAATAGCCCTTTTCGCAGAGTTCTAAAAACCGAGCAGTAAGATTAGGAGCTACTTCAGGATATATTTCCAGCCCGATACTCCCGTAATTTGTTTCAAAAGTTACTAATTTTACTTCATCAGTCGCTAATAAGCCAACAGATAAGAGCAATATTAAGTGGGCAGATATCAAGAACTTAAGCACCATTAACCTCCGAATAATAATTTCCGTCTAAAATATCTATATCTGACAGTTGTCAATGTTTTTTGCTGCTTTGGTTACTGCATTTCTTAGTTTTAACTATTATCAGAGTAGGGTTAGTCCGAGTAAGAGACTAAACAACGAAACCATTACGAGCAACCTCTATTGCGGGTAAGGCATCATATAAATCACTATTGATTGTGTGTGACCGGGAGATAAAAAAATCTCTTCAGCACTACCACCCCACTCAACACTATTAATTTCAGCATTTACGGTCATAGATAACAGTTTATGCATAGGCACCTCTATTGGGTCGACACATCTGTGATACTCATCATAATCGACAATCTTCACATTAAAAACTCGGTCCCGAACCTCTTCTCCGGAAAGTGTAACTGTGGCAGTAAATTCAGGCGGTAATTCCGACCTATGTTCAAAAAGGAAGTTCAAACCTACCTGAGCAACTGTATTGACTTGCAAAGGCCCCTTGTCAGCACAACTGTTCAAGCCAAACAACAAGCAGATTAATATTAAGTTATAGATATAGCTTCTCATTTTTACTCCTTAGAAAATATTTCTTGTTAGCCTAAATAATAGCCCGATTGATCGTTTTCCTTCGTCATTATCACTACTTCTTTCAGTTATTATAGGTATTTGCAAAGATAGTGACAGGTCAACATCAAATAAATTGTAACTTACAGCTGGATAAATATCAATAAAAGTGAAGTACTGTCCTGCACTAGAACCCTTTACGCTTTCTCTTTGAGTATCTTTAAACTCGATATCCATACTCCCTTCTTGATTGATAATTGCTGATAACCCACCAATCAAAGAAAGATCAGGTTTGAAGTAGTGTATGTATGATCCGTTAAAAGTAAAGGTGTTACCGTTAGATACATCATAGCTAATTGTGTCCAATTGACCGGCATCTTCATCATATACCTCAACCAACCTTTCCACCGAACCGTTAATTCTATAACTTATTGAGCCCTGTATTTGATAACCATAACTAAAATAAGTAATATTATTGGCTAAGAAAAGATCTGTAGTGCCTGTACCCAATGGCACAAGATGACCGTCAACGATGTTATTTTCGTTGCCCGTCGGGAGTTTGAGACTTAGTTGGACTTCGTTATGATATGTATCTCCATACAGGAAGTACGATGTTCTCAATAGAGCATCACCAACTCCTGAAGTCGATTTTTTCCCTGAAGCATACGCCATTTCTCGTTTAAAGTAATAGGGAACTGATAAGTTAAATCTTAATCTATTCCATGAGTAACTAACCGGTACCCTAACAAACATGCTTTTAGGACTTATGACCGTTTCTATATCAATCCCGAGATTATCTAAAGCTAACCCCTGTGCTTCCGGTTGGTGCAGAGCAGTCCGTTCAGTTATCAAGCCCAACGAGGTATATTCACGATTAAAAGGATCATTATTAATGTATTCACTGTTGCCGGTAAATTCCTCAACAGTTTCCGGGATTAAGTAGAAAACTACCTCTCTCGGTTGCTGCCCAAAAACTCCTACTGAAGTTAACAGCAGCAATGCCATTATCAATACACTTCTCATATTCACATTATCTCCTATTTATATTTTGAAATTTAACAATTTACTATGTTTAAAATTGATTATCAGCCACCGAGAACACCGAAAAAGCACCGAATAATGGCCTTCACGGTGTATTCGCTTACTATTTTTAAAATAGTTACCAGCGGTACCGGAACGCCGACTTCAGCCGGCAATTTTTAACCATTTTCACGCGTGCCTTCATTATACATTATACATTATTTTTCATTGCCATATGCATTTACTATCTTATTAATTATAACCTAATAGTAGTAATATGTTTATATTACAAACATGACAACTACTGAAAACCTACGGATTCCTTGAGATTCAAACCCCTATAACACTATAAAACAACTAAGTTAACCTACTACTCCGGCATCTATGATATCGTGCATGTGGAGCATCCCGATCATAACACCACTTTTATCTACTACCGGCAACATAGTTATCTTTTTTTCTTCCATCAAGGCCAGAGCGTCAATCGCTAAAACTTCCTTAGTGACCGATTTAGGTGCTTTAGTCATAACTTGAAAAGCTTTTTTTTCGAGAACATTCATTTCGGTAGTCAGTATTCTTCTTAAGTCTCCATCGGTAATAATTCCCAATAAATGTCCGCCTTGATCCACAACTCCTGTGCATCCCAGGCCTTTCTCAGTCATAACCAACAATACTTCGCTCATTTTTGCATCTTTTATTACGTAAGGAAGTGCTTCCCTTTGGTGCATAAGATCTGCAACTCTGAGCAGAATTCTTTTCCCGATAGTGCCACCGGGATGAAATCTAGCGAAATCATCAATCTTAAAGTCACGTTTCTTAATGAGAGCAACTGCCAATGCATCACCCAATGTCAATGCGACCGTAGTACTGACTGTTGGGACAAGGTTAAAAGGTTCATAATTATCAGGTATCGAGCAGTTTAATACTGCTTCAGAATTTTTTGCCAGCTCTGAATTTAGGTTCGCTGTTATGGAAATAATCGGGATCTTATTAAATCTCAAGAAAGGTATTATCCTGATTATCTCTTCAGTATTACCGCTATAAGAGACTGCTAACACGACATCTCTGCCACCAATTATTCCTAAATCTCCGTGAATACCTTCAGCGGGATGAAGAAAAATTGAGCTGGATCCAGTACTGGCTAGAGTAGCTGATATTTTTCTTCCAATCAGACCTGTTTTTCCCATACCTGTTACGACTGTCTTACCCTGGCAAGAATAGATCATTTCAACAGCTTTTTCCATATTTTTATCGATTCTTTTTTTGGCTAGATTTATGGCATCAGCTGCAAGTTGCAACTCTTTGCGAGCAATATCGATAGTTTTTTTCATCACCTTGGCCTCTGAGAGCTATGTATTTGGCAGCAATATTTTTTACTGCCTGCTCAGTTTATAAATCGTTTCGTTGAAGGAGAATGAGCCTAAATCTCCTTCTTTTCGTTTTCTCAATGAAACAGTGTTTTCTTCTTCTTCTCTTGGGCCTACTATAGCCATATACGGTATCTTTTTGAGTTCTGCTTCTCGTATTTTGTAGCCGACTTTCTCACTGCGCAGATCAGCTTCAGCCCTAAATCCGGCCTTTCTAAGCTTCGATCTAACCCTTTCCGCATAATGAGCAGTAGCATCCGAAACCGGTATCAGCATGACTTGAACAGGTGTCAGCCAAAATGGGAAATCGCCACCATGATATTCAATTAACGTCCCAAAGAATCTCTCTAAAGACCCTAACAAAGCCCTGTGTACCATATAAGGGCGATGTGATTTGTTGTCTGCTCCCGTATATTCCATTCCGAACCTGTCCGGCAAATTGAAGTCGAATTGAATAGTGGTGCACTGCCAAGAGCGACTCAAAGCATCTTTAATCTTGATATCGATTTTTGGCCCATAAAAGGCTCCGCCACCTTCATCTATCTCGTAATGCATATTTTGGTTTTTCAGTGCTGTTTCCAAAGACTCGGATGCAGCATCCCAAGCTTCACATTCGCCAACACATTTCTCAGGTTTTGTAGCTAAATAGAGCTGTAAATCTTCAAACCCAAAGTGCTTTAGTAACCTTATAGAAAAAATCAATAGGTTTTCTACTTCCTCGTACAATTGTTCTTTGGTACAGATAATATGGGCATCATCTTGAGTAAAACCCCGAACACGCATTAGGCCGTGTAAAACACCAGACCTTTCGTAACGATATACTGTTCCTAATTCAGCATAACGTACAGGTAGCTCACGGTAACTGTGTTTCGAGCTATTATAGACCGCTATATGGAATGGACAATTCATCGGTTTGAGATAGTATTCATTACCTTCAACTTCTATAGGCGCAAACATGCTCTCGTTGTAAAAATCAATATGCCCACTGGTTTTCCACAACTCAGCTTTTCCTATATGTGGTGTATTGATCAAGTCATAACCGGCATTAAGGTGTTCTTCTTTCCAATAAGATTCAATTAAATGTCTGATTAAAGCTCCTTTAGGATGCCATAAGACCAACCCCGGCCCTATATCGTCATTAATGGAATAAAGATCAAGCTCCTTCCCTAAACGACGATGATCTCGCTTTTTACGTTCTTCTAACTCGGTTAAATACTCTCGCAATTCTTTTTTATTGGGGTATGCAATCCCATATATTCGGTAGAGCATCTTATTGTTTTCATCTCCGCGCCAGTATGCCCCGGAAGACTTTAACAATTTTACCGCTTTTATCTTGGCTGGATAAGGTATGTGAGGCCCACGACATAAGTCGGAAAATTTGTTATGCGTATATACAGATATCTTCTCATTGTCCGGCATTTCGTTGATCAATTCTATTTTGTAATCTTCTTCTAACCCTTTGAAAAAGTCTATAGCTTCTTGGTGAGATAATTCTTTGCGTTCAAAAGGCAATTTAGATTTTATTAGCTCTTTCATTTTAGTTTCTATAGCTGCCAGTTCTTCCTCACTGAAAGGCTCGTTTTTATCGAAATCATAATAAAAACCCTCGTCTATAGCCGGACCAATAGTGACTTTAACTTGCGGATAAAGTTCCTTAACAGCTTCCGCCATTATGTGTGCAGCACTGTGCCAGTAAACCTCTTTACCCTTTTCAGTTTCAAAAGAATGATAGATCAATTCACCATCTTCCTTGAGCGGAGTTTTAAGGTCGATCATTTTGCCATTAAATTCTGCAGCAATAGATTTAAGTGATAGGAGTTTATTTTCGATTGTTCGCAGGATCTCAGCCGGAGTGATTCCCGGTTCAAATTGTTTTTCTCCTATTTCCGGTATAGTAATTGTCAGTTCCATCAAAACACCTCTATAGTTTTATTCATTGATATCGTTTACAGTTTGGGTAGCCGTTTGATTACAAATCCTACGACATCCTCTAAACGTGGTTCGTATCGGTTGGCAAACTAAAAATATGGTTAATACCGTCAACATCTTTTATCAGCTTAATTTGCTGATTTATTGTTAAAAGCCGATTTCTGACGATAATCTTGAATAACCGGTTACCAATCATTTCTATAGATTGGTGGACAAAACAGCTCTGACTTGGAGTATCCCAGATTTATTTTGCTCCTTTTAACGTGTCAAAACAAACTGAATTATCCTTTTTAGTTTGATCACCTTAACTTTTCTTTCTGATTATGAAAAAAAAGCTTGCCAGGAATACGATCCTGATTTAATTGACATAGTAAGAGAATTTAGTTTATAGTTAAATTATATAGATAGACGCCTGCAACGTCGGTCAAGACTGGCTATTATTTTGAACAGTATATACAAGTTAATTTGAACGCCTCGAATATATTATTGTAAACGAGGATGTAGGTTTCAACAACTAATAAATAATCACTGGATCAGTGTCTGGTGCTCATTTAAACAGAAAGCAAGAAAATAATCCGGATTAATGATAGTTTCATTTTTTAGGGAGGAAAACATGATACACGAAATATTTAAGTCAGCCACTTTATTAAATAATGGCGTCAAGTTAGCCATTATTATTCCTGCATTAGTCATGCTATCAATGACAGGGTGTACGGAAGACGAAGAGATGTTACAGGATTTACTTGCAGCTCATGAAGCTGAACTGCAAGTTCAGTACGAACTAGGAAGACGTGACGGTATGCAAGAATCTTTAGACGAAAACCAACAACAAGTTTTCCAAGAGGGTCATAATGAAGGATTCAGCCAAGGGGTGAGTCAAGGCAGAGACGAAACTCGCAGGCAAAACCAAGAAAGGATCACTAACCTTGAAAGCCATGTTCAAAGCTTAGAAAAAGAAAATGCAGAGAAGGCAAGTAAAATTGTTAATTTGGAATCAAACATCAACAACTTAAGAGACAGCTATAATTCACTTAATAGTAGAACAAATGCGTTGGAACGAGAAAGAGATCAATATAGAAGTCAACTGCGTGAAGTAGAAGATTATCGCGATAAATTAGTCTCTCAACTCAGACGAGCAATTGAAAGAATAGACACTTACGAGAGAGAAAAAGAACAAACCCAATAACCGGACTTATAAACTCTCTCCCGAAAAACCTGAATGTCTAAAGCTAAAAGTTGATGTCATAAAAAATACATAGTTTATTTAGATCTTGCAAGACAGTTAGTTTGCTATCTGAATTAGATTTTGAGGCCAATTAATAGTCACAATTATAGCTCTATTGCAAGGTAAACATGAAGTGGTACTCTTATTATAGCAGGGGACTTTGATAGTGTTCTAATATTAGTGCCTTGTCAATAATATTGGATGTGCCTCTCGGTGAGCTTCGCTTCTGTCCGTACTTTTTCTGACAAAAAATTTCAGGGGAGCAATCAGACAGGCCTCGTGTACTGTTCCTACAGCTTCTCAAACCCATAATATTCATCTGTCTAATCCCTGAAATCTGTGCGAGGCTCTTATCTGCTTCTGGCTCATACAAGTTAGATATTAGTATTTCAGCTATACTTTTAGCGATTATTGTTGACAATATAACTCCCGACCTGTCCACTAAGCGCAAAAGAAAATGGAGATCTCATGGATAAACTACACTTTTCAAGCACAGATAAAGTAATTGCTGGAGTATGCGGTGGAATAGCTGAGACCTATAAACTCGATCCGACCTTAGTTAGGTTAGTGTTTGTTTTGGTCAGTTTGTTTTACGGTACAGGGATTATGATATACATTACCCTACTTTTGATTATGCCGAAAGAGAAAGATCCCGGAGACAACATAGAAGTCAAACAGCAACCGGCATCCAAGCGGAAAATTTACCGCCTTTATCAAGGTAAAATGATTGCCGGTGTGTGCAGTGGCTTGGCGGATATTGGTCGTATCGATGTCACCATAATAAGGTTAATATTTGTTTTAGTAACAGTGTTTAGTAGCGGCATAGCGGTGATTTTATATTTAGTGATGTGGCTATTTATCCCTTATCGTGACCTATAAGACCATCATTGTCACCATTAAAACTATTTTTCATGATTGCCGATGCGAAGCTGAGGCTAAGCACCATTTTCTTGCTGTTATTAACGATGGCAGCAACTTCTACCGCTCTAGCAAATAAAAACAATTACGGAGAAAGTCACAGCAAAACCGGTTTTTTCTCACCAGCCGTCAGGAAAGAGCGCATACTATGGCGGGAAGACCAACATACATACAGGTTGAGAGAAAACAACATTATATTCAACTCAGAGACCATCTCCCAAAACGTACAAGTTTTAATTAATAGAGAACACTATACCGTAGACTACCTTGAAGGAACTATTTCTTTCACAAAGAGAGGCGTGGATGTTATTGAACCTGATCAAATGGTAAACATAACCTATTTGATCATACCCAAAAATATTACTAAAAGCTTCTCTCTTTTCAGAAGTATCGACTACACTGATACAACTGCTGTTAGAAGCGTTGAATCTCGCGGCCTATTATTTGCACTACCGGACACCGATCTCGATATTAGTGGCAGTAAAACTTTTGGTGTTTCTTTAGGGAGTGATGAAGATTTTAGCATTAGCCAGACTTTATTTCTAAGGATTGATGGAGAGTTACGCCGTAACCTGTGGATTCAGGCTCAACTATCCGACAGTCATTCTCCATTAACACCTGAAGGAGATACAAGAGAACTGAGTAGTCTCGATCAGATATTTATAAGAATTTTCGGACGAATTCCCGATGATAATAGAACCATAAACAGACACAATAGCAGAGATCGACCGTCTTACAGTGAGTATGAGATAGCTTTTGGCGACTTGGAAATGAGTTTCTATGATACGCAATTCATTAATTACCGGACAACATTTGAAGGAGTCAAAGCAGAGTGGCAAGGCACACATGATTTTAAGGCCGCTTTAGCTCTGGCAAAAGGTAAACAGAGTATTACTGAGTTTAGGGGTCTTGATGGCAAGCAAGGCCCTTATTTTCTGGCATTAGAACAAACAGGAACATACGTGCAGGTTATACCGGGATCGGAAGAAGTATACTTGGATGGTATCTTATTAGAAAGAGGTACGGATTATCGCATTAACTACTCTGAGGGAAGCATTACGTTTACTAGTAGTCATTTTATAGACAGCAATTCAAGTGTATATGTAAGATATCAATATACGGATGAAGAATTCAGACAGTATAAATATTTGACTGGTAACAGTGTAGAAATAACTGATAGATTAAACGTAGGGTTCTATTTAATCCACGAAACCGACGATAAGAATAACCCTTTAGCAGGTGATTTAACAGACCAAGAAATTGAAATTTTAAGACAAGCAGGTGATGACTCCGCCTGGACAGATGGCGTTAACAAAGTTGAAATGGGTGAAGGGGATTATATAAAGAAAACTGATGATGATCAGGTTTATTATGAATTTGTCGGATCAAATCAGGGAGACCATGTAGTTTATTTCAGCTATGTTGGCTCAAGTAATGGCTCTTATAACCGTCAAGCACCGGGTCATTTTGTGTTCGTAGGTGAAAACAACGGTAGTTGGATACCTGAGCGAAGGCTGCCTTCTCCCGAAAGTCGTTCAAATTATGATATCAATTTGCAATATAGAGGTAACTTTTGGCGGGTCGATGGTGAAGCAATTTATACTTACAAAGATGACAATACTTTTTCTGATATAGACAGTGACGATAACCAAGGTTACGCTACTCACTGGCAACTATCGTTAAATCCCCAATACGACCGCTTTAATCCTGAATTGCGACTATACTATAGTTTCCTGTCAAAAAATCTCAACACTTTCACCGATATTAACGATCCCAACATTTTTCACGGGATATCACGTCAAACAGAGATAGATACAGTCGATATTAATGAGTTCGGCACTAATATCTCGCTAGCTAACCGTAACATATGGAATACAACTGTCAGGTTTTTCAGGCGCACCGGAAAGGATGACGAAGCCATCGAGAAAACCCGATCATTCTTTAATGATAATCTTTTATTAAGTATCTTTCTGTCTCAGCAGACCTTTATACCGCAAATTAATTACAGGTATCGTTATTACTATAACAAAGTTACAGCTGATAAACTCGAAGATAATGAACAGTTCATAGATCAAGGTGAAGAGCCGGACAGTGATAGCCAAGCTACTCAACATAATCATTTTCTCAACCTTACCCGAACCCTTAGTAATCTCAGAGTAAGCGGCGACTTTTCCCAGAGAACTTATCAAGAGGAGCTTGTATCTCAGAAAAAACAAGGATTCAGATTCAGGTCTAAAAGGCTAGATATCGGAAGCTATAGAACACAAAAAATTGCCGGTAATGTATTTATCAGCTTAGATAAAAACTTCAACTATATCGACAACTGGGATAAACAGCGTAAGTCTATGACAATCGGTAAAGAAAGTATGGTTGTACTCTTTAACCAAAATCTGCGCGCATCATATTCGCATCGGAAAGTTACAACTTATCCTGAAAAAAATGAGACCTACTATGACATTGCAGAAATCAGCCTTAACAGCGCCCTGTTAAACCGAGGCGTAAACACCGTTGGAAACTATTCATTAGTCAACACAGAATTTTTCCCGCGGGCAAGAGAGCTTATTTTTGTCGGGAAAAGTCAAGGTATTTACGATAGCACAGGCGTAGCTGTTGAAGATGGCGAGTATGATTATATTACCGTCCCTGTAGGAGACCCGGAGATGTCGATCGAGATTAATGCTAATCTTAATTTTCACATTTCACCCCGTCAGTTTTTGCGTGAAGTAGCAGACAATGAAAAAGGCATTCTGCCATTGACTAAACTAGCCTTAAGAAGAATACAAACAGAAAGCTCAATCTTGATTTCTGAAAACATTCGTACTGAAGAGAAGTGGGATGTGTATTTATTGAAAAACCATGCTCTGATGGATAATGATAACACAATTTATGGACGTTATCTGCACCGACACACTCTATGGGTCGATTTGATCACTCGTAGACTCACAGGTAAACTCATGTTTCAAGAAAATAAAACACTGGACAATAGATACGATGATACTGTCGAATCATACACCTCAGTACATGAATTTATGCTTCGACTTACAAGGTTTATTAATACTGATTTCGAGATCACCTATGAATTGCGAGAAGAGCACGAATCAAGATATTTGTCTGAAATACAGATAGACAACTATAAGTTAGACATCCGAAACCGATTAAGTCGCGATCTAAACCTTACAACTCTGCTCCAGTACAGTTACGAACAAGGAGGTCGGCAAGAAGGGTCTGATAACTATAGAATTCATAGTTTTAGTATGGCTGAAACTGTAAGTTACTTTTTCCAAAGCAAGTATCGCCTTTTCGGACGTTTAGAATACAGATATAATAAGAGAGAAGGATCCGGATTCCTTACCTTCCTACCGTACAAGCGCGAAGGCAGTGTATTTAGGTGGAATACACGGCTCAATTATCAACTTAACCGTTATACTACTGCCTCTTTCACCTATAACGGTAATAAATATCCTTTACAGGATACCGTCCATTCAATCAAAGTCGAATTCAGGGCTGAATTTTAACAGCCTGGAAGCCCAATTACATAGTGAGGTAATATGAAGAAGTGGATCGAAAATGCCTTATTGGAAGCCGAAAAAGTACATAACGACTTCTTTAACGAGCATAACGTCGAGAAAATAGAACAGATATCTAAGGTGTTAACTGTCGCTTTTAAGAACAAACAAAAGGTCATTATTTGTGGTAACGGCGGCAGTAACTGTGACGCTATGCACTTTGCAGAAGAGTTCACCGGTAAATACCGCACAGACAGGCCGCCTTTGCCGGTCATTTCATTATCAGACCCCAGTCACATCACCTGTGTAGGTAATGATTACGGTTTTCCCGAGATATTTGCCCGCGGTGTAAGTGCTTATGGTTCGGCGGATGATGTTTTCATAGGTATATCTACCAGCGGTAACTCCGAAAATGTCCTGAAAGCAGTCAGCCGGGCTAATACTCTCGGCATGACGACGGTCGGTCTTTTAGGCCGTGATGGAGGTTTGATAAAAAAGGCGTGTGAGCACTGCTTAATAGTTGAAGCTCAGACCACAGACAGAATCCAGGAAATGCATATTCGTATTCTGCATATCATTATCGAGATGGTAGAGAGAGCACTTTTCCCTGAAAACTACCAAGCTTGATGCACGATTGCAATTTATAGCGAAATAATCGTTTATAATAAAAAAGACATCAGACACCGAAAATAAAGGAGTTAATCATGAGACATATTATAGTTCTCGCTGTTCTTGTATTATTGATTACCGGCCATGCAGCGGCAGATGAAAGACAAAGTGAACGAGATAGAATGGTAAGAATGCAACTGGAAAACCGGGAAATCGAATGTGAAGCAACTTTAGAAGCTATGCGGACAGTACCACGCCATTTATTTATGCCTTTAAACGTCAGGCATCTAGCCTACGCTGACAGACCTGCGCCTATAGGGCATGGTCAGACAATATCTCAGCCCTACATCGTTGCCATGATGACAGAAGTCGTTAGTCCTCAAGCGGATCATAAAGTTTTGGAAATAGGTACGGGTTCCGGATATCAAGCTGCTGTTTTATCTGAAATAGTAGATCAAGTGTATACAATTGAAATTATCCCTGAATTAGCCGATTGGTCAATTGGAGTAATTGAATATTTGGACTATAAAAACATCGAAGTGAAAACGGGAGATGGTTATTACGGCTGGGAAGAACATGCTCCTTTTGACGCTATTGTTGTTACCGCTGCTGCCGAGCATATCCCACCCCCTTTGATTGAGCAGCTCAAAGATGGAGGGAAGATGATCATACCGGTCGGTTCACCTTTCATGACTCAAAACCTGATGTTAGTAGAAAAAACTGATGGAGAAATAACTACTTCTTCGCTGATGCCGGTCAGGTTTGTCCCTTTTACCCGTCATGATGACTAATCTTTTCCGGTAAGTTACCGTTTTGAGTTAGAACTGCGATGAAACTTTCGCTTTTTTTAGTATCGTCCTCAGTCATAGCCTATCAGCTACTGCTCCTGCATAATCTGAGTATTACTCAATGGTATCATTTCGCTTCCATGATAATATCTGTTGCATTACTCGGGTTTGGAGCAAGCGGTACTTTCATAACCTTATTCCGGAAAAAGCTTATGAAACAGATTTCGTTCTATTATTATCTATTCATTGTTACTTCCGGATTATTTATGATTGTCAGCTTTCGGCTAACACAAACTAACTTTTTTGCATTTGACTCTTATTTAATCTTCAGCAGTTGGCCGGACATGATGAAACTACTGTGGACTTATTTACTATTCTTTATTCCATTCTTTTTTGCTGCCTGCGCAATAGGTCTGATTTTTAGTTCGCAGGCCGACAGAATCGGCAACTTGTATTTCATCAATCTCACAGGGTCGGCTGTCGGAGGTCTGATTATCCTGATTTTGCTGAATTATCTCCGACCTCAAAACGCATTGGGAGCTATTTGCTTCTTACCGGTGATTGCCGCATGGTTTGCTTATAAACAGATTGTTAGGTTTAGATTATTCAGCCGACTTCTGTTATTCTTGGCTTTAGCTCTAACCATCTTAAATCTATTTGTGCCCTCACAACTCTATTTATCCGAATACAAGAGCATTAGTAAAATTCTCAACATGCCAGAATCAAAGATAGTTAGAGAAGAGTCAAGCCCCCATGGTTTATTGCAGGTCGTTCAATCACCTTATATCCGTTATGCTCCGGGTTTGAGCTTAAACTTCACCGGTAAGTCAGGAATAGAAAAGGTCATTTTTAATAACGGCAACTGGATTGGTCCTGAACTAAACCCATTAGAAAAAACTGAATTCTACTCATACTCAACTCTATCATTACCTTTCGTTATGGGTGATCCTCAGACTGTGTTGTCCTTAGAAGCCGGAACAGGTGAAGCAGTGCAGTTGAGCTTACAGAACGACGTTGACTTTATTACAGCAGTAGAATCGAATGGAGCAGTAGTAGATCTATTAAGCCGGCAAAAGGATAAAGATCATCCGCCTATTTTAGCTGTGCCTCATGTAAGAGCAGTAAAACAAGACCCTTATGCATACCTGTTAAGTACCAGAGAACAGTATGATTTAATCCATCTGCCGTTATACGATGCCTTTGGCGGAGCTTCAGGGATAGGTGCTGTCCAGGAAAAACCGCTGCTTTCAATCGAATCCTTTCAACGAATGTGGGATAACCTGTCTGAACATGGTATGATAACCATCTCTGCCTGGGTTGACACACCTTTGAAACTCCCTCTGAGAATAGTCGCTACTTTCACGGAGCTATTAGAAAAACAAGGAATAGATAAACCTGAAAAACATTTAGCTGCTGTTAGAAACTGGTCATTAGCTACTTATGTTCTCAGCAAAAACCCGATCGGTACCGAAAAACAGAATAAGGTCAAAGAGTTTTCCAACGACTTAGGTTTCGACATATTGCTCCTACCGGAAATAGAAGATAAAAAAAGAGAAAAATATCACCTTCTGGCCGATAAATCTATAATCGAATTGACCGACCTGATAGTTGGCATATCACCCCATCATAAATATGCAAGCCGCCAAGACCTCTATGATAATTACCAATTCAAGATCAGGCCCGTCACGGAAGGCACTCCCTTCCCTTTCCAGTTTCTTAAACTGTCGAGGCTAAACGAATTACGCGAACAATTTACTCTGTTCGAAATACCTTATCTGGAAGTAGGTTATTTCTTAGTATTGACCACCTTCATTTTGGTAGTCTTATTAGCTGCCGTTTTTATCATTTTGCCTCTTTTCTTCGCCCGAAAAATGCAATCTGCTAAGACCTATACCTTCATCTATTTTTTATCTTTGGGATTAGGCTTTTTAATGGTAGAGATTATGCTTATTCAAAGATTTATCGCCTATTTAGGGTCACCACTTTACTCATCTGCTATCATCATATCGGCTATTCTCTTTTTTTCCGGGCTGGGAAGCAATACATCAGAAAGAATCACAGCTGATAAAAACCGGATTCATGCAAAAAAAATGCTTATGGCTCCCCGAAATGTTATATTTGTGATGATCGTTCTGTTGATAATACTGTATGCTCTGTTGTTAAACCCTTTATTATTAGCTACGGTATCGTTGCCGTTGATCATCAAGTTTATGCTTTCAATAATCATTATTGCTCCTCTGGCCTTTTTAATGGGATTCCCTTTTCCCTTGGGTATATCTAGTCTTCATCAAACAGGTAACAGTGACAATATTAGTTGGGCTTGGGGTATTAATGGCTCATTCTCCGTGATAAGTTCTGTATTAGCTATAATTATCGCTGTAGAGTTTGGTTTTACTTCTGTGAAACTAATAGCGGCCGGATGTTATTTGTTAGCTTTGTTTTCAAGTCTAATCATCAAGGAATAAATATGAAAAACTTTTTTTGTTTAAAACTTTTTGCTTTGATACTATCCTTTGCTGTCACACTACCGATCTTAGCCGTCGACATAAAGTATCTGGTTGTAGCTGAAATATCGCATCAAGATTTGATCAACAGTATAGAGTATAAACCTACAATATTTCATGATTTTGGGGAAATCATTGTCTTACAGGCTGACAATGACCGGTTGGCCGAGCTTAATCTGACCGGTATTAGCTATGAAATACTGGGAATCTTGCCGGATGATTATTACCTGCTAACTCCTCGAAAAGACCGACAATTTGAAGATAAGTTATTTAGAAACTCAATAACAATAGATAGCTCCATGGAAGTACTATTCGAGTATCGTATCGATTCCCGGAAGCAGCCTGCAAACTATATTGTCCGATCCTCGGTGGATACTATCTCTAATTATCAGAACTATTCTATCACTCCTCTTTCAACACCTATCCAATCACCTGATGATCTCAACCGAACCTTAGAGTATGATGGCTCGGTGCTGGAATGCCATGACCTTCAAGGTATTGTTGAGTCTATCAATAGCGATAACATCAAGCGAGATATAGTTCATTTACAAGATTATACTACCCGCTATTTTCTGCATCCCAACCGCAGGGAAATCAGCTATTGGCTTAAAAACAAGTTTCTGGAAATCGGCTTTACCGAAGTAAGGATAGACTCATTTTATATTGAACAATATAATTGGGGTGATTTTCCACCCTCATGGCAGTATAATGTCATAGCTACATTGTCCGGCTCAGTTTATCCCGATAACTATATTTTGCTAGGCGGGCATTACGATTCAATAATCTTTGATCGTTATGGTGACCCTATGGAAATAGCGCCCGGCGCTGATGATAATGCCAGCGGAGTTGCAGCTTTATTAGAAATAGCCCGGGTTATGAAAGAAAACAATTATCAACCTAAAAAGAGCTTCAAGTTTATACCTTTTGCCGCCGAAGAGATAGGGTTGTTCGGCAGTAGAGATATAGCCGAAAAATATTTTCTCTCCGACATGAATATTGAGTTATTGGTTAATAATGATATGATCGCCAATAAACAGAAGAGCGACGACTGGAAGTTGAAAATATTCCCTTATTCCCATCACCTGTATTTGAGCAGTTTGGCTGAAGGTTTGTTCAATGATTATACCAGTATAGAACCGGTAATTGGAAACGTTAACAACCCAGCTTCCGACAGCTACTCTTTTCATCGTTTCGGATACCCCTCGCTATTCTACCATGAATACGACTTCAGTGATGTTTATCATTCACCAGATGATACGATAGAGCATTGCGATGTCGAGTATGCGGCGGAAATTACCAAAGGAGCAGCTCTTACCATGTTTTATATTGACCGTATCCCCGCTCCCGCGACTAACCACATTATAGTCGATCAAGGCTCAGGTGATGGAGTCTTTATTGTTTGGGATCATCAAGCACCGGATGATATTAAAGAATACCGGATAGTCGTTTCATATCTCGATGACGACGCTGTTTTTCATGTTTTAACTGAGACAATTTCTACTCTAGAGGAAGTTTATGTTAGTGGTTTAGACGAAGGTGAAAACTATTATTTCGCCATTTCTGCGATTAACAATGATGGATTTACTAGCGTCACTACCGAGACGAATTATACTCCAAGTTCCATCCCCAAGACCCCTTCAGAATTTACTGTTGCGGCGTTCCGAGATAGAGTAGAATTAAATTGGCAACCTAATCCCGAATTAGACATCGCAGGTTACAACATTTATAGGTCGAATAACGAAGTAATAGATGAAGATCCCTATATATCACAGCATCCTGATAACTATTATACAGATTATAACTTGAATGAAAATCGTTATTACTATTACGCCGTTAGTGCAATCGATAATGACGGTAATGAAAGTGAACCTACAGACCTTTTAAGAACCGGGCTCTTCTCTTTGGACAAAGGAATCTTGATAGCTAACGCAACACCTTCAACCGAAACAAAAAGCAGCTTTCTTTTCCCCTCAGAAGCAGATATTTTTAGGTTCTATGATCTGAATTTAGCACCTTATCAGACAAGCTATTTGCATATCAAAGAAGACCACGAGCTTACTATTGCAGATGTCGGGTTTTACTCCACCGTTATCTTGTTTAACGACAGCCTCAATAAGATCAAAAGAAACTACTCACAAGTTTTACAGGAATATTTGGATTCCGGAGGAAACCTTGTCTTGTCAGGGTTTAATCCCTTGCTATTTTTTGATATAAGCAGTGACTTCGATACTGGAAGGTCGGATTTAATTTCAGATTATCTCAAGATAGAGGATAGTTTTCATCATATCGGTTCTTATTTTAGCTATGCTGTAGCTGAGAATGCTATGTTTAGCGATCTAGCTATTGATTCACACAAAGTTCCCACGGGAAACAGAATAATCAATGTAACCGCTTTTCTGCCGTTAAACCAAGAAAACGTCATATTCAGCTACGGATCATACTATCCTCCGGAACAACCATCCGGCTCGATGATCGGTTCAGCTACAGGAGTTATGACCGACCAAGCAGCAACCCTGTCTTTCCCGCTATTCTATATGAACGAATCGGACTTGCGGCTTTTCTTCCAAACTATACTGACAGAACAATTCGGCGAAAAGCCTCTTGACAGAAAGTCTTTAAAAACAGACAAACACGTCCTAATTAATCGAGTCTATCCTAACCCTTTCAACAGACAGACAACTATCGGATACTATATAGAAGAAAGCGGAAAGACCGAAATAAATATCTATAACACAAAAGGACAAAGAGTCAGAACACTCTATGAAAGAGAAAGCACTTCCGGAAGAAATAAGATTCTCTGGAACGGAAAAGACGACCATAACAGGAAACTGAGCACCGGAGTCTATATTGTCGAATTAAAAAAAAGGAATAGAACTGACCAGAAAAAAGTCGTCCTCTTGAAATAAAATGCAGCCTCGGTATGAATAAATGTCTATCGCAGATTACAATGATCCCGCAGATTTCTCAGATAATCTCTGTAGGGACAGGATATGCGGAGTGCCAAATCGCTTTCAAACATTTAAATTTAGCTCGTCATTGTTCACTCTTCACCTTTCCCCCTCCGCCCTCTGCTCTTAGCCCTTTGCCCTTCCAACCAAACTTCCTCAACTATCTGTTCGCTGTTCATTGTTTATTACTTTTCCGTGTAAATTCTTGTTGCTTTCGTGACCCCCATCTTTCCCTAATCTACTATTCTAATAATCTCCCAATATACTCATTCATTCTAAATTCTCTCTGCTCTTAGCTCTTAGCTCTTAGCTCAGAGTTCTATCTTCTAACACAAACCACGAAGAACCAAGAAACCGAACCAAAGACTATGTTAGCCGGAAACTGTCTCGTCAGTGTTCTAATATCGGATTATCAATTAATCCCTTTGGTCTGAATGACATTTATCTTTGAATAAGGAGGCAGACATATAATCAATGTAAACCATATAGTTCATCTCTGAAATAATGGCTTATTCCTTTACTGATGCTGTCTCCAGCTCGTAGCTCTAAAAAAAATTGAGAAAAAGCTTGACACAATAGCAAGTGGTGATTAGGTTATTTACGTAGATTTAAAATCAACGGAGTAAGGAGTAATAAAGACAGCTTCAGAAAAGGCTTTGAGAGAGATAATAAGACTAATCACGTAGTTTATGCAAGGATGATTTCAAGAATATTTTCGATTG
>PWNZ01000106.1 GCA_003564135.1 Candidatus Cloacimonadota bacterium | reverse complement strand
GTAAGTAACGAGAGCATATAATGTTCTCAATTAATCAGAGAAACAATGAGTTGGAATTTACACCAACGTTTGAGACTTAACTCTGAGCCTGTCCTCAAGTGAAGGGACTTATAGCGCTAAACTCTGTATTAGCCATCAATAAGGTGGGTATTTTATTAAACAAAAAGGGTGTGAAAATGCTTGACGACAAGCGAGACTTTTGATAGCTGTCCTAGCTAGGTATTATGGTTGTTTCTCTGGATAGATAAGCGAGACTCTACCAGCTTTTGATAGCCGTCCTACCAAGGTATTATCGATGTAAAATTCTTATTTATACAAGTCTTATTTTCTGGACTTATGGTGTATTTATTTCTCAAGACAGATGACTTTATGGAGGAAGAAGTGAGACATAAAAGAGATGTTTTAGGGATAAGATTTTTAGGGACAACACTCGGCGCCACATTGATCTTATTCAGTGCAGAAATAGCGGCACAATTTGCCGGTGGTGATGGATTGGAACAGAATCCTTGGCAGATAGAAAATGCCGAGCATTCAAATAATGTCCGGCAATACTTAGGAGCTGATTGTTCCGACAGTAAACCATCCGGAAAGGAACTCGCGCAGAGATAGGCCTATGGACAGGAGATATGCTGGTCCGAAAAGCCGCAGGGATGCTCTTAACCCCGCAGTATGGTCTTTTACCACGATCAAGAACTATCCTTATCCTCAAGCAGCAAGCAACCCTAATCCGGAACATTCAGCAGAAGGTGTTTCTCTTGGCTTGGAAAATGTTTCCTGAGACTACGAAATGAGCGACGTGCATCTTGATCCGGCCGGTTTTCGTGTTTATATGAATACAACAGGCGCTTTCGGTTCAAATGCCCCGTATGTCTGGGTTGATTATGATGAAGGGATGACAACGTTCAGTTCGTCTGAAGTTATTCCCTCAACGCTTGATGAGAATACTACCTATTACTGGAGAGTTATACCTACTACGGAACATCCCGAGGAAAGATTGGACGACAACCGGAGAAATAGTATTGATAGCAAACAGCGATCATCTCTTCGTCAAGATGCTCCTGACGTTCAGGTATGGCGATTTACAACCGGCACTACATCTACAGATGACGATTTAGTAGCTACACCTTATGCTACATCTTTGTTTAGTAATTATCCCAATCCATTTAACCCGCAAACTGTGATCAGTTACAGCCTCAAAAAGGATTCGGATGTTAGAATAGATATCTATAACAGCAGAGGTCAATTAGTTAAAACACTGGTTGACTTTCACCAAGATGCCGGCCAATATAGTGCTATCCGGCAAGGTCGGAATCAGAATGGTGAAAGCATCGGCAGCGGTGTTTATTATTATCGGATGCAAGCGGGCTGCTACTCTGAAACTAAGAAAATGATTATGCTCCGCTAAGAAACAGCAAAAAAAATAGGAGAACAGATTATGATGAAGATTAAAGATATGAGGAGACTTCCATTCATGTTTGTCTTAACGCTATGGTTAAGCGTTACCATCTGTTATGCTCAGTTTGCCGGCGGCGATGGCACTGAACAGAACCCATGGCAGATTGAGACCGCAGATCACCTTAATAATGTTCGTAATTATTTGGGTGAAAATCATGCCAACCGACATTTTATTCTAACTGCGGATATTGAATTGGGAGAGGCACCTTGGAACGAAGGTGAAGGATGGGTTCCTATCGGAAATGCTCAAGCGAATGCTTTTCAGGGGTATTTCGATGGGGATGGTTATAGTGTCGATAACTTGACTATTGAACGGCCAAATGGCAGTAATCAGGCTCTCTTTGGCTTTGCTATCGGGGCTACAATTAAAAACTTAGCTATGCAAAATGTATATGTCGAAGGAAGAACAACTGTTGCCGGACTGGTAGCTGATCTTAGAGACGGTACAAACATTGAAGCCTGTTATGTGAGCGGCGAGCTTTTTGCTGAAGCTATGCATGGTGGTTTTATTGGTGGTTTAGCCGGTCAGATGCGTGGTGAACAAAGCTCCGTGATCAATAGTTACACAACTGCTAATACCAAGATGATAGCCGCTGACTTCGGCATGACTCCCAACCCCTTGATAGCAGGCTTAGTAGCTCTACATGTCGATGGTGATATCAGGAATTGCTATGCGGTTGGACATGTTGTTTATAGCGGCGTTTCGTCTAGAACAGGTGCTCTAATCGGTCAAAGCGGTAACGAAGAAGGTTTAGCCGGTCTTTATTGGAATAGGGAAACTAGCGGACAGGAAAGAGCTATCGGTCAAAGTGATAGTTTCGGGGGTAATAGCACCGCTGAGTTAGTTAATGAGGAGACTTTTGATGGGTTCGATTTCGATGAAGTTTGGAACACCTTTGGCGGTTATTCATATCCTTATTTGGATTGGCAAGATGAACCGGAAAGTTTTAATATACCGGGACCGGTTGCGTTAGTTGCAACAGCCGGGAACGAAAGAGCACATTTAAATTGGCAAGCTCCTTTGCCTGATGCTGCACCCGAAGGCTATAATATTTATCGTGACGGTGAATTAGTTAATCAGCAGATAGTTAACGAGACTAATTACGAAGATACAGACCTGAATAATAATCAGTTTTATATTTATTTTGTGACCGCTGTCTATGAAGATCATGAGTCGACCGGTTCAGTAGAGACTCGGATAGCGCCTGTAGCTTATGCCGGAGGAACAGGTACAGCCGATGATCCCTATCTTATAGAAACAGCAGCTCATCTAAATGAGGTTCGTTATTCACCGGACGGTCATTTTAGACAAATAGCCGATATAGATCTGGGTCAACCTCCCTGGAGTGAGGGAGAAGGATGGCAACCAATAGGAGTTGCCGGTGATGCATTTCAGGGAAATTATGACGGTAACTCTTATCGTATTTATAACCTCGCTATTGACCGTGAAGATAACAATCAGGGCTTATTCGGATATACTGAGGGAGCTGTCATAGAAAAGGTAAACATAGTTAATGCAAAAATAAATGCTCAATCAACTATAGGCGGAATAGTTGCTATAGCCCGGGATACTGAGATCAGGTACTCATCAGCAAAAGTCGATATCAACGGAACAAGACACTTAGGCGGATTAGTAGCAGAGAGCAGAGGTGAAACTACTATCAACCAGTCTTATTCTGACGGGATCGTTAGGCTCATAGAGGGCAATTCACAACCTTTAGGAGGCCTGGTGGCCACACAGGGGGAGAACTCTTCTATTATTGATTCCTACTCAACAGCTGCTGTCATTGCAGTTAACCGGCGAGTAGGCGGATTAGTAGGATACAGTGCCACCTCAGCATCGATAATCCGCAGTTATGCAGCTGGCCATGTCTATATCATAGATCCTCTCGATAATTATGGCGGACTTATTGGTCAGAACTGGGATGAAGATGAAGTAATAAATAGTTATTGGAACACCGAAAGTACAGGACAGCCGGAGTCTGATGGTGGTACCGGTTTAAATACCCAACAAATGACAAGTCAGAATAGCTTTAACGGCTTCAACTTTAATACCATTTGGGCTATTGACGAAGGGAGTAGCTATCCTTATCTGCAATGGCAAGATGAATGGGACGGTCATAACAGAATCGCAGCTCATGATCTGGTAGTACAGCCTCACTTCGGTAACCAAACAGTTAATCTCAGCTGGCAGATGCGGGGACAGCCAAGTAGTTACAATATATATCGTAACGGTGAATTGATCGGTTCAACTAATCATCCGCAAAATGAATGGTCGGATACTGACCCGGACTTATATGTCTATTATGAATATAGAGTGAGAGCGGTTTACGAAAGAGACGAAGAAGAGCTGGAATCGTCATATTCTAATCCGGCATTTACAACAGTGGTACATCCCTTTGCCGGAGGTATAGGTACTGCTGAACAGCCTTATCAAGTGGAGACTGCTAATCACCTTAACAATGTTCGGTATCTATTGGATTCTCATTTTATTCAGGTGGATGATATCGACCTCGACGAAGCACCATGGAATGAAGGTGAGGGATGGCTGCCGATTGGTTCGGAGATTCCACGGGAAAGGTTTTTAGGTTCTTATGATGGTGATAACTATCTTATCGAAAACCTATATATTAATCGTGACGATAATTACCAATCACTGTTTGCGTACATTGATAATGCTACTCTACAGAATATCAGAATGGAAAGGGTAGATGTCACCGGACATCATTATGTAGCGGGGTTAGCAGCTTATCAAAGAGCCTCAGCAATAATAAACTGCTCCTCAACCGGCAGCGTCACCTCTAACGGTGCTTATGCCGGTGGTCTTGTTTCGCAAAGCCGCTACGGAGAAGAAGATGAACTAATTATTTCAGGATGTTACTCGTCAGCTGAAGTTACCGGAAACAACAATACCGGTGGTTTAGTAGGCAGTTTTTTTGAAGGACAGATAATCAACAGTTGGGCTATAGGAGACGTGGAAGGCGGTTTGTATGTTGGTGGATTAGTCGGGATCAATCGAGGGATAATAAGAGACTCCTATGCTCGCGGTAATGCCCAAGGTGAACGTTTCGTCGGAGGCTTTGCAGGAAGAAACATGGGAGATATTTATAACTCATACTCGACCGGTACCGTCGATGCAGATCAAGATATAGGCGGCTTTTTGGGATCAAACACCGGTGAAGTTGCCGGATGCTATTGGGATGTGGAAACCAGCGATATCGACGTCTCTGCGGCTGGACATTCCCGGTTAACCAGACAGATGGTGTATCCTTATGATCAGCAAACTTACCTAGATTGGGACTTTGAAGATGCTTGGGTTCATGATACCGAAAGATTTGTCAATAATGGCTACCCATTTAGTGCATATCATGTCATAGAAGCAATGCCCAGACCAACTATAGCAACTAATCCCAGGCCATCACACCAAACAATAAACGTAGCTGTAGATATCGATAGCCTTTACTGGGAATATAGAGAATCACCTTTGTTTACTAATCCGGTAGGTTTTAGGGTTTACTTGAATACAACCGGCGACTTTGCGGATGAAGATGATTTTGTTTGGGTACCCTACATTGATGATCAGGTTTCTTATTATAGTACAGATATTTTGCCTGAATTCGAATATTTAACCGAATATTACTGGAAAGTCGTTCCAACAACTCAAGATCCCAACCGGCGTAGATACGCACAAAACAGACACCAAAGAGGAAACTTCCGTAATGATGCGCAAGATGTTCCGGTATGGAGATTTAGGACGGAACCGGATCCTAAGCCCACTGTGGCTACTGATCCTGACCCCGAACATCAGGCTACAGAAATTCCCATAAATTTGGAAGATCTGAAATGGCGTTATGAATCTGATCCCGCACATGTCAACCCACGGGGGTTTAGAGTTTACCTCAACAAGACCGGTGAGTTTGCAGAAGATGATGATTTTGTCTGGGTACCCTATATTCAAAACGTATCTAATTACAGTAGCGATAATATTTTGGACGACGGATTGGAGTTTGATAAAACCTACTATTGGAAAGTTGTTCCAACTACTATAACTCCGGAACAAAGGAATAAAACTGCTCAAAACCGAAACAGGCTTTCGCCAAATCGCAGCTTGGAAAAAATAAGAGGAGATGCAGACGATGTCTCGGTATGGCATTTCACGACTATTGAAAGCAGCCCTCATCCTTTGCCGGCAATAAATCCCGATCCCGAGCACATGGCTGTGGGTATATCGACAGGCTTAGCAGAACTTGGCTGGGAGTATGAGACCGCTGAACATTATGCTGAACCGGTAGGATTTAGAGTTTATATGAATATCAGCGGAAACTTTCCACCAGGAGCAGATTTTGAGTGGGTAGAATTTGTGCCGGATCAAAATCAATATTCGGCTTCAGAGATTATCGATTCACCATTATTCGAGATGACCACCTACTACTGGCGAATTGTGCCTACAACTGAACATCCCGAAAACAGAACAACAAGAATGCAGCAATCGCGAAAACGAATTGATTTCTCCAGAAATGATGCGCAAGATATATTGACGTGGCGCTTCACAACTGCCACCACCAGTATAGAGCATGATCAGACAGCACCTTTACAGGCTGAACTGCATAGAAACTATCCTAACCCTTTCAATCCTCATACAGTTGTCAGCTTCTCGGTACCTGAAGAATCAACGGTAAAAATTGAGATATTTAACAGTCAGGGTCAGTTTGTTAGAGAGCTGATTGATGAAGCTTTTACTGCCGGTAAACATTCAGTCGTATGGGATGGAACCAACACTAATGGAGTAAGAAGCAGCAGTGGTATCTACTACTACAGGATGACTAATAAGGGTCACAAAACAAGCAGAAGGATGGTAATGGTTCAATAAATAAATAAAAAATACTTGCCAATAACAGCCACCTCAAGTTAGTGTCACGCGAGGTGGCTGGATGGCTGCTTTTTATTATTGATAGAGCAAGGAGGCTCCTTGATGAGATTGTTTTTTGCTTTGAAGAGCAGTAAAATTTTGTTTTTAATGTCTGTACTATGCTTCTTAAACGGACTGTTATACTCCCAATTTGCCGGAGGTTCGGGTACGGAAGACGAACCCTGGCTAATCGCAAATGCTAATCATCTTAATAATATCAGAGAGTTTACAGGTCTCCAGCATGCCGATAAGTATTTCCTGCAAGTAGATCATATAAATTTAGGAGAAGCACCTTGGAACCAAGAAAATGGATGGGTGCCTGTTGGAGTTAGCCCTGACAGAAGTTTTCAGGGAAACTTTGACGGAGGCCAATACTTGATTAAGAATATGACAATTAATGGGAATGCAAATCGGTCGCTTTTCGGGTTTGTGGAATCGGCTGCTATCCGTAATGTAGGGCTGAAGAAAGTGAACATTAATGCCGGTCAAAGATCTGCCGGCATCGCAAGCGTGGCTGTAGGGGAGACCGTTATAGAGGACTGTTTTGTTACCGGACGTATTGAAGGAGATCACGAAAGTGGAGGCATTGTAGGGGTGGCATTTAATGTTAATATAGCTAACAGTTACTCAATGACGGACGTGATTGCTTTAATGTCTTTGGTCAGAGATCCTGCTGTAGGAGGGATTGTCGGTTCCTTCAGATCGGGATCGGTTGCAAACTGTTATACCACAGGATTGATAAAAGCGGATGACTCGGAAAGGGCTGCAGCTGTTGTTGGTGAATGGATAAATGGAGAAGTCGTTAATATATTCTGGAATAATGAAACCACAGGAGTTGAATATGCTGTGGCCAGAGATCCTGGATATCCCGGACAATCTACATTGCAGATGCTTAACCGGCAGACATTTGAGAGCTTCGATTTTGACCGTAACTGGCTGATTGTGGAAGGTATTAGCTACCCTTATCTAAGCTGGCAGTCAAGCCCTGAGAGGATTAATATCAATCCACCTCGCGACCTTACAGGTACAGGTAATAATCACGCAGTTGATCTTGCCTGGCAGGATCCGGTTACACAATTTAATCCTAACGGTTTTAATGTTTATGTGAATGGAGTAAGAGATAATCACGAACCGATAACAGAAAACAATTATCAAGTAATAGCACTGCAAAATTGGCAGTATAATGATTTTACCGTCAGCGCAATATTCGAAGCAGGAGAATCAATTGTGTCAGATATATACAGGGGATCTGCTGTTGGTTTTGCCGATGGAAACGGCACCCAGCAAAACCCGTATATCATCGAAACAGCCGAACACTTGCACGGTTGCCGGTACGCTTTAGATGCATATTATCTGCAAAATGCTGATATCGACTTAGGTGGTCCACCATGGAATACTCAAGGCGGTTGGCAGCCAATTGGTTCTGAAACAATAGGAGATAGATTTAAAGGGGTTTTTGACGGAAACGGTTTTACAATCTCAAATCTGACTATCGATCGTGATCAGGATTATCAAGGGCTTTTTGCATATACAGAGGATGCTTATTTAAAGAACATTAATCTTGAAAATATTGACATTAACGGCAATATGTATATCGGTGGGCTGACAGCCTACCAAAACAATACTCGAATAGAGAAAAGCTCGGTGACCGGCAGCATAGAAAGTCATGTAAGTATCAGCTCAAATGCTGGTGGTCTGGTAGGCTACAAAAAATATGGTACAGCTCAAAGTAACGCAATAGTTGACAGTTATGCAGGTGTTGACGTTAGAGGTGCGAATTTTACCGGAGGTTTAGTAGGCTACAACTGGGACGGCTATATCATCGGATCCCGCGCTTCG